>CADBQK010000278.1 GCA_902796775.1 uncultured Lachnospiraceae bacterium | reverse complement strand
CACGACGGATCCATCAGCACCGGTCATGCAAATTCCCCGGAGGATATGCTGGCACGTCTTGAAACGATGATCCTGATGGGGAGCGATATGCCGCTGCGGGCTATCCGCGGACAGATCGCATCTTCTATAGATATTATCATCCAGCTGGGGAGACTGCGCGACCACAGCCGCCGAGTCATTGAGATCACAGAATTGACCGGCTGCGACGAAGAGCATTACCATCTGAATCCTCTCTATGTTTTTGAGGAAGAGCTGAATGGCGACGGAGAGGTGCAGGATAAATCCGACATTCTGAATAACTTCCATAATAGTGCTGTTCTCAGGGAACCTCCACGACACTTTGGATCCAAAACAGCTAAAGCAGCAAACACGGCACTTGTCCGGGGAAGCCTGAAGCAGACAGCCAACCGTCTCCTGGACCGGCGTAAGCTCCAGTCTGCAGCACTGGATCTGGACGAGATCTGAAATGGGTAAAGAAAGGTGTACAAAATCTTGAAACAGAAAAATGCATCTAAACATGATAAAACGGCTTTGCCTATACGGCTGCCCGCCAATGTTCTCCCGCCTCTGCGCGATATCCTGGAAGGGACAGGTATCGGTCTGGCAGTGGTATTCCTTTGTTTCCGAAGCCTTCTTTTTATCCCTGCAGCTCTATTGTTTATCCCTTTCTGGAGCGGATACAGGGCGCAGCAAAAGAATGAACAGCTTCGTTTGCAGCTGCAGTCGGAATTTAAGAATGTAACTTCGCTGCTCTATTCGTCTACAGCAGCAGGCGCCACACTGGATAAAGCAATCCGGGACTCTCTGTATAGTATGAAAAATACACCGGACAGATACCCTGTCCTCATTCCGGAATTTGAACGTATCATTCTGCAGCTGGACAGGAATGTGCCGATGGAAACAGCTCTGGCTCAGTTTGCTGCCCGCTGTGATGACGAAGATATCCACAACTTTGTCCGTATCCTGGAAATAGCCGGACGTAAAGGCGGACAGCTTCCGCAGATTGTAGAAAACACCTCCAGGGCCATATCGCAGAAAATGGAGATTAGTCAGCAGATCCGTGTCCTGCTGGCAGGCAGATCCGGAGAGCTGAAAATCATGGCTGTCATTCCCGCCGGGATCCTGATATACATGAATCTCAGTTCCCCGGAATATATGGCTGTTCTTTATGAGAACAGTGCCGGACATCTGATGATGGCCGGAGCTCTTGCCTCTTATGCTGCGGCTCTGCTCCTGGGCAGAAAGATCCTGGATATAAGAGTCTGAGAAAAGAGGAAGCAGCTTATGAAGATCCTGTTCCTGACACTCCTGCTATTCTTTTTCTTCCTTCCTGTTATCATGGAGAATGTCCGGCGGCACAGTGAAAGGAAGATAAGAAGCCGGCAGCTGCTTAATAAATCGGATGATTTTTTTTCTTTCTGGTCACCCTCTCTGCGCTGGCTGGCAATCTCATGCCGCTTCTTTCTTCGATTGCTCCCCGAAAGATTTCTGACAGCTCTTTCCTCGGATGAAGAGGGCTGGCAGCTGGCTGCAGCGCTGGATCCTGGTCTGAAAAAATGGACTTATACAAGGCACTGCCTCATCAGCAGGCTGATGATTTTATACGGGACACTTCTAATGTCCATCCTGCTTATGCTGCTGAGTGAAATACTGCTTCCCGTCCGTACACCGGACAGCGGACAGCTCACACGTGAGGCTGCCAATGGAAATGCTTATTCACAGGATCTGACCGCTGATATTAACGGGCAGCGTGAGGATATCAGCATTTCTGTTTCTCCCAGGATATATGACACCCGGGAACGCCGTCAGCTTCTGGATAAGGTTAAGCACTATATCGACGAAACCCTGCCGGGGGAGAACCTCTCTCTTTCCGATGTCAAATACCCTTTGCACTTTCCGGAGAGTGTCCCGGATGAAAACGTCAGCATCGACTGGGAATGCGATGACTACAATCTGATCAGCCAGGACGGCTCTCTGGGAGATCTTTCAGAGGTCTCTCTCCCTGCAGTCACCAGCGTAACAGCACTGATCCGTTATGCTGGATATGAAAGAAGTTACACAAAGGAGATCACTATTACAGAGTATCTCCGCGAAGAAGCTGCTCTCTCCGACAAACTCATGGAGGAAATCCGCAAAAATGATGAGAAATCAAGAGAACGTGATTATCTGCCGCTCCCCTCTACCCTGGACGGCCAGGAAATCATCTGGCTGTACACAAGACCTGTATCCCCTGCCCTGCTGTTTCCGGGACTATCTCTGGCTGCAGCGGCAGCCATTTCCCGTAAAAAGCAGCGGATGAAAGAAGAAACAAAGCTCAGGCAGCAGCAGCTGGCCCTGGAATATCCGGTCTTTGTACACAGGATGGTCCTGATGCTTGGTGCAGGCATGACGCCAAGACGCAGCTGGAACATGCTGACAGAGGACCTGACAAAAACAGAGGAAGAAAACCAGAAGAGATCTAAGCGATACAAAAGAAAAAACGGGATTTCCTACCTGCAGAGGGAAATGAAATACACCTCATTGCAAATGAAAGCAGGTATCCCTGAGACAGATGCATATATGGAATTCGGCAGGCGCACAGGTCAGCCCGGTTATGAACAATTCGCCCAGCTCATGGTCCAGATGATCCGCAAAGGAAGAAGCGGCATCCAGGAAATGATGATGGAGCAGGCAGAGCAGGCTCAAAAGCAGCGGCGGGACCTTGCACAGACAATGGGCGAAACAGCCGGCACCAGGCTCCTGCTGCCTATGGGCATTCTGCTCATTGTCGTCATCTTCCTCGTCATGGCCCCCGCATTCATGGGATTCTGATCTGAAAACAAGCCGGAAAGGAGATGGGCGTTACATCAATTATGATGTACTCTCTATATGGATATTTATGATTAACAAACAGCCGGAGGCAAAAATCGTCTCTGAAGAATATGAGAAGAAGATCGCTTTACAAAAACAGCTGGTATCCGCTGGAAAATCTGCCAAAATGTCCCAGTCTGAACTGGCAAAGCAGGCAGGAATGTCTCAGCAGCAGATAAGCAGGATCGAGACGGGAAACGGATGAAACATTGTATCTCTGATGAGATATGCTGCCGGACTTGGCTATGAGATACGGATTTCCAAAATCAGAAGCTGATCTTCATAACAAATAAGGAGAGCATCTGCTCTCCTTGTTTACATGCATTATTATTTCCCGGATCTCAACTGTAATATCCGCTGTATTGATTCCTTCGCTGACCTTTCCGGTACATCAGGAGTGCGAGGAGCGCTCCAATCAGGAAGCCGCCTATATGAGCAGCATTATCTATGCCGGCGCTGGTAATACCGTAATAGATGGAGCAGCCGGCAAACAGAATTACCTGTCTCACATTGAGGTCCTCCAGATGTCCTTTGTTTTCAATCAGCACGACCAGGATACCGCCTACAACACCGAAGATAGCTCCGGAAGCTCCGGCGGAAATGCTGTAGGACTGTGTATACATATCCCAGATACAGGAAACAATACCAGAACCAATCGCAGCAGCAAGGTAGAATATGAGATACTTGATACTCCCCAGTGCTCGTTCCAGATTGTCCCCGATAAAGCCGAGAATAATCATGTTATTAAAGATATGCGCCGGACCAAAATGCAGGAAAGCGCTGGTCAGCAGCCGGTAATACTGATGCCGGTAAACCACATCCGGCCAGAAATCCGCCCCATGGGCATACATATATTCCCCATCCGCCGGATCGCCTGTCAGGAGCATATACAAAAAGATCACCACATTGATCAGGATCAGCACCGTATTGACCGGGGTCAGCTTTCCCCTGAGAAAATCCACTGTGTCTCTGTTTTCCTCGTAGAATCCCATCTTTACAGCCCCTGTTCAGCAGCCAGAGCCTTCATCCTGGCAATCTGCTCTCCAAATACTTCCAGAGCCCGGTCTACTGGTTCTGCAGTACTCATATCTACACCGGCTCTCTTTAAAAGAGAGACAGGATCATCCGTACACCCTGAGGAAAGGAATCCTTTAAAACGGACTGCGGCACTCTCTCCTTCCTCCAGGATCCTCCTGGCAATGGCAACGGATGCTGCAAAACTGGTTGCGTACTGATAAACATAAAAATTGTAGTAAAAATGCGGGATCCGGCACCATTCATAACGAATCAGGTCATCCAGGACCATCGCAGGCCCGAAATACTCCTGATTCAGGGAGTAGTACACATCACTGAGTACCTGAGCTGTCAGCGGTATTCCATCCTGTCCCATCTCATTGGTCTTCCTCTCAAACTCCTCGAACATTGTCTGCCTGAACAATGTACTTTTAAAGGATTCCAGATAATGGTTCACCAGTACTGCCTGCTTTGCTTTGTCTTCTGTCGTCCTAAGCAGGTACTCCAGCAGCAGGATCTCATTTGTCGTAGAAGCCACTTCAGCTACAAAGATCTTGTATTGTGAATCAAACAAGGTCTGATTCCGGCAGGAATACCAGGTATGCATCGCATGACCGAGCTCATGGACCAGAGTGAAGACATCATCCAGAGTATCCGTATAGTTCAGCAGGACGTAGGGATGCAGCCCATATACACCTTCTGTAGAATAGGCACCGCCTTTTTTCCCTTTGTTTTCCATGACATCGATCCATCGATGTGCAAAGGCTTCCTTCAAAAGAGCCTGATAATCTTCTCCCAGCGGAGCCAGAGCAGCCAGCGCCATTTCTTTTGCTTCGTCATAAGTGACTTCCCAGGTGCCTCCCTCAATCATAGGTGCGTAGACATCATACATATGGAGTTCGTCCACACCCAGAAGCTCTTTTCTTAATGCTGCGTAATCGTGCATTTTCCCGATGTGTCTATGGACACTTTCAAATAAGCGATCACAAACCTGGACGGAGACATTCACCTCATCGGCCGCTGCTTCAAAATTGGAAGAATAACCCCGCATACGGGAATAGAAAAGCTGCTGCTTTACCTGTCCCTCATACAGGGAAGCCCATACATCTTTAAACTGGGCATACTGCCCATAGAACTTTTCAAAAACATCCCTGCGTACTTTTCGGCTTGCCATTGTCTCCACGGGAACAAAACGTCCGTTGGTCAGAGGCGTCTCCTCCCCGTCATCATCTACAAAGGCAGGGAACACCAGATCTGCATCGGCAAGCATGCTAAAAGCAGAAGATGGAACCCTTGCCATCTCCCGTGTCATTGCCAGTGTTTTTTCAAGCTCAGGGGAGAGCATGTGATCCTTAAGCCGGAATACTTCTTTGATACTTACCCGGTATTTAGAAAGACCTTTCTCCTCTTCCATCATCCGGTCCACCGCCTCTTCCCCGGCAGCCGCCAGCGCCGGTTCGAAAAAAGCGATGTCGCGGGCAATCCCCGAGCACAAAGTCTCCACTCTCTTTAAGAGTGTCTGGCCTGTTTCATCGGCCGTATCCTCATCGTGCTTCATGGAAGCATATCCAAACAGCCTCTGCTCCAGCAATCCGATTTCTTCCAGCAGATCGTATGCCTTCAAAAGGACGGCTCCGCTTTTAGTCACCGTCCCCTCCAGCTTTGCAAAATCCTCAGTCAGCTCCCTGATCTTTACATATTCTTTTTCAAAATCCTCCGCAGACGGATAAATATCCTCCAGCCGCCAGGTCATTTCCTGAGGCACTTCACTGCGGGCAGGTACTTTTTTCTCCATATATTCTTCCCCGCTCCTTCATACTCTGACAGGATCTTTCGGTGTCACGAAAAAGATATCATAACAGAGCGGAAAAGTCCATGCCTGGCTTTTATGATACTCTGATCACTTCGACCCGGAACGGCGTCTGCGCAAAACTCACCTGGTCATTCTCCTTTAGTATGCAGCGCCTGTCGGGTACCAGCTGTTTCCCGTTTACAAGAGTACCATTTGTGGAATGCAGATCGGACAGGAAAAAGATTCCCTCTTCTCTTTCCAGAAGTGCATGATTACGGCTGACACCCGGGACCTCAAGAAGGATCTGAGCCTTTGAAATACTGGATCCAATGACTGCAGGAAATCTGTTGATGTGAATATCCCCGCTGATCTCCGGGTTAAGGCTGATAAGCTTTATTTCCGGTCCGTCCCCGGCTATCAGCATCTCCTGATTAAGCAATACTGTCTCGCTGCCTCCCGCCCAGCTTTCTGCACCAGGATATCCCGGCATATCGCTCTCTGTGTTTCTGCCGGGATCGTCCGCAAACAGATCCCACTCAGCATCCGTAAGGAGAGCAGAACCGGGTTCCTTTCCCTTTCCGGTCATCACCCATAACAGCAATGCCAGGAAACAGCCTGCTCCCATCAGGATCCCTAAAAGGTAATAAGACTTTAGTCCAATCGTACTGGCAGCTGCAGAAATATATCCCATACGCCACAAAACACTGACTGCCAGACAATATACAGCTGCTCCTGCCAGTAAAGGTAACAGGCCTTTCATATCCTGACTGTTTTTAGCAGCTCCGGAATCCCTTTCTGAAGATTTTGACGCTTTTGATATCTTCCGCTTGTTCTTCCCGCTTACCACAGCCAGAATAGGGATACTTTCTTTTTCTTTCATAACCGCATCCACCGAGCTTCGATAGATTTTTGGAGACATCGCATCCTCGTTTGCAGCCGGTTTATTTCCCTTCCCGATGCTGTATCTGGATCCCTTCTCTCCATCTAGGCCAGGCCCTGGCTGATCCGTATTCGGCTCCATATCTACGGTTTTCTGTACATATACTTCCTGACCATATGATTTCTGCCCATAAGATTCCGTCTCACTCAGTTCCTGCAGACCATTCTTCCCATCTTTTCTATCACCAGACTCCAGAAGGGCTGCCAATGACTTCACAGAAAAATCCGGCAGGCTTGTGCATCGATACAGGTCATAAGCGAGGATCACGCTCAGATCATCCCGGTAATCGACATTTCCCAGAAGCCTGGCAGCAAAGGACTCCATCCCGGCGGCAAAATCCCCCGGATAACCCGGTATGCAGGCCAGTTTCAGAAGCTTTTTATCCGGATCGCGGTACACACACCCCAGGTCCAGCAGCAGGGAATCAGCATTCAGAAGATATCTTCCAAGGTCCTCACAGGCACTGCAGACACAATGGATGATCGTTTCCAATTCCTGCATGCTGACGCTGCCTTTCTGGATGCTGGTATCCATATCCACCAGTCCGGTAATGTCATAGTAGTATTTTCTGACCCCGTCAATACTTCTGGTATGAAAGTCCAGTAAAAAGGCGGAATCCTGTCCTTCCATCATCTTTTCTTCAAACCCTGCATGCTCTGCAGTCGGCACTGCAAAAGCCTCTTCTCCGTCAGATTCAATCACCAGATACTGCCGGATCCCTTCCTTGCAATACGATATTTTCAAGGACATGTCACCTCCCTTTTTTCGCATGAGTTTTGAACCAGTCATCTGCATAGTCAATCCTCTGTGCTGCGAAAGTCCCGGACAATCCCATACTCCGGCCGGTAAAATCAGCGATACCCGGTACCAGTACAGAAAGACTGCCATTTACACTGACATCCGCTTCCCTGCGGCTTGTCAGAGATTTGTATAATTTACGAATAGAAAAGGAACTCTTCCCGCCCTGACTGATTTTTACATCTGCCAGAATCGTCTTCCCTGGGAGCTGCGCCTTCGATGTACCACTGGAGAGCAGATAAGAGCTTCCCTTTCTGCCTTTCCGGGCCATGAAATCTTCAGAAACTGCTCGCTGTGCCGTTCGAATAGCATATGTCTGTACCACTGCCTGATCATGCAGGAAACAGATAAGTACTAAAAATGCAAGCAGAATGAAGGTAACAAACGGCACAAGCAACGAAGCTTCTACTGTAAAACTCCCTTTCATCCTTTGCAGCCTGACATGCTTATGTCGCCCCGTCATCAGAAAACTCCTTTCTCACAGATAAAACAGACTGGCCAGATAACCTGCAGCCAAAAACGGCAAAAATGGCAGTGTCAGATTACCCCATTTCCTTGTGCGAATTGAAACCGCAGCCCCATACAGGCATATCAAACATAATGCTGCCAGACAGACAAAGAGTGTCTGAACAAAACCACATAAGATTCCCAGCAGAAAGATGAGTAAGACATCTCCTCCTCCCACACTTTTCGGAGAAACTCTCTGTATCAGAAAAAAAGCTGCTCCCGGCAGCATTCCAATTGCAATCTGAAAGCACTCCTGCCGGAGCCCTGTCACCATCTCACTTTCCGACAGACATCCCCGGATATACGTCATCTCTCCTGACAGAAATCCCGGTTCCCCGGCAAAGAAAAGCAGAACATACTTTAAGATCAACCCGGCCAGGAAAAGAAGCAGCGGAGGCAGAATAGAAAAATCTCTGCTGCGGATATCAGAAACTGCCGGCACAATAAGCATCATAAACACTAGAATCTGTAACACTCTGATCATTGCATTTTTCTCCCGGCTTCCTTTTCAGTGTCCGCAGCGCGGACAGGGCCTCAAACCTCTGTGATGTGCCTCCTCCTCTGTCAGCAGCTGAAGAGAGCGCTTGAGTCCGCTGCAGTTCCGGTCCGTATGCCAGGCTTCCCCCTGACGGGTAATATAGACTTTCCCCGCTCCCTCCCCATGTGCACATTTCTCACAGGGAACGTATCGTCTCCCATATTGATTGCGCAATGAGCCAACGCTCTTTGCAGATACACTATGCACAGAAAGATCCAGATAGGTACAGTTTTCATCTGTATGATAGACTACCCCGTTATCAGCCACCATCACGGTGTGCCTCTCTTTCTCTCCTGAACCTGACCCTTTTCCCTTTTTCCCGTAAGGAATACCTGTCCAGGCGCGTGTATAAACACTATTTCTGACAGAAAGTGTTTTCTTCCTGATCATGAGGCCGGGAAACTTCATCCGGAAAGCCGCCTGCATGCGGATCATCCCGTCATCCTTCCCCTCTTCCGGGATTGAGATCCGAATTCCAGCAAGTCCTCCCCGAATCAGGGAGGTGTCAGCGTGATTCAGCTTCATCTCTTCATAAAAAAAGAGGACTGCCTTACTTTTCTTTATACCGCCTTCTGCTGAAGAGTATGCCGCTGCTCTTCTTGCTGCACTGCAAAGAGAAACATCCACGGCTTCATAAATACGCATGGCGCGGATCAGACATCCCAGAATAAGCAGAACACCCAGGCAGATGGGAAGAGCCAGAGCCGCCTCTGTGGTCAGGCTCCCCCTCATCCGCCTTTTTTGAAAGGAGGACCGGAATGTGCCCTGGGAGCTTCGTATAGCCGCTCCGGTTGCAATTTGATTTTTTTCAGGTTTCTTTACGTGTGACAAGCTCCCGAAGCACATCCCGCCCCTCCTTTTTCTCCTCTTGTGCTTTACTCCATTTTAGGCGATTGCGGCAGCAGATAAGCTGACTTCATTTTCAGGCAGTCCCGCATTTCTTCCGGCCCATAACATTGTATAGTTCCTGCATCCCTGCATCTTAGGATGCCCCGTCCGTCAATACGCATATGCGCAGCGGCAGTCAGCACTTACAGCTGACGGATGTCGAAAAAACCGTGGAGCTATGCTCACCTTTGCGCCAAACACCGCCCCTGTCAGGCATCTTTTCAGACTGAATTTTTCATATCCGCTCTCCAGCTGT
>CADBQK010000277.1 GCA_902796775.1 uncultured Lachnospiraceae bacterium | reverse complement strand
TGGTGTGCTGACCAGTGCGGTTATATAGAATCAGGGACGCTGCCAAAATTCTCAGTCGTAGGCGATGGCGCAAACTGGTTCAAGGCCCGGCATCGATGGGCAGGAAGAGGCTACTCTCCGCGACCCGGAGACTTTATATTCTTTGACTATGAGCAGGACGGTGTACTCGATCACGTAGGTATTGTAGAGAACTGTGATGGGAAAGTTGTCACGACCATTGAGGGAAACAGCGGCGATGCCTGCAAGAGGAATTCATATGTTGTCGGAAACAGTTCGATCGCAGGTTATGGACTGTCGGTGTCAATGACTTCCGTAACCTATGAAAAAGCGAGTACCTGGGCAAAGAAGATCGCTGATGACAACAGCTATCATTATGTCACATATAGCACCGATCCGAAGACACAGGAATGCCCTGTCTGTAACAATTATCCTGCAGGGAAATACCGCGGATGGAACTGTATTGGATTCGCATTTGCCTGCTGGCGACACGGTGCCGGGATCAATTGTAAATGTAGCTGTAACGTCATTAATGACGGGCAATGGAATCAGCTCCTTAACTGCAAGTCAGATGCAGAAGCAGACAAACTTGCTAAAAGGCTGGTCGGTGTGCCATGCAAGGCGATAAGAAATGGCGGCGATGCGATACCGATAGGCAAGCTGAAGCAGGGCGACATTATCGCTTTGTTTAATGATGCCGGGTATTATCACACGATGTTCTATGAGGGAAGCGGCAAGGCTGCTGATTGTACGAGTGGTAGAAGTGATAATATCCAGTCAGGCAATACACTGTCGCAGTCAACCAAGTCGAAGATCAAAGTCGCGATAAGGTATGGGTCCTGAACAACGAATTCCAGGTGTTCAGGGCCCATTGTTTGCCCATAGAGGGCAAATGTTTACCCAGTAGCTTAAAGCCTTGAAAATAGTGGTTTATAAACTCCTTATTGCAAGGTATAATAACTATGTATGACTATGCATAATTGGCAGCAAATTAATACTGAAAAATAGAATTCTATTAGGAGATTATTTAAATATAAGGTTGGGAATCATAATGGAACACAAAAGGCTGTATGTAGTTGATAATTCTTCAGAACAGAGTACAGTAAAGCATTATCTTAATGAATGGTGCAAGGTTTCAAAACAGATGGACATTGCTACCGGATATCTTGAAATTGGCGGACTTCTTGACTTAGATCAAAATTGGCAAAAGCTAGACAAAATTAGGATTATCCTCGGCAGTGAGATGACAAAAAGAACAAAAGAGGTTATTGACACTGTAGTGGAAGCCATGCTGACCAGACTCAAAGAAAGTGTCGATGAGGAGCAGGAGCATAATGAGTTTCTGATTGGCGTTCCTGCCATTATTGATGCCATGAAGAGCGGCAAAATTGAATGCAAAGTGTTTGACAGTAGTAAATTTCATGCCAAAGCTTATATTACATACTTTCGTGATGATTACCGCAATCAATTTATTTCTCCAATGAATCTACCTAATGGTTACGGACTCGTAGGGTCTAGCAACTTTACTCATGCTGGACTTACTAAAAACATAGAGCTGAATATTCAGGTAGATAATGAAGTAGAAGAATTACAACAGTGGTTTGAAGAAAAATGGCAGGAAGCAACTGATATTACTGAAGCTGTTTTGACCGTCATTGAAAACCATTGCAGAGAGTTCAGCCCGTATGATGTTTATCTAAGATCTATGTATGAGCTCTTTAAGAGCAGGGAAGAAACTGTATCTGAGTGGGAAAACCATGAATCAGTTGTCTACAGAGGCCTTTCCCAATATCAAAAGGATGGATATAACAGCCTTGTAGAGATAGCTAATCGCTACTCTGGAGCATTCCTTTGTGATGGAGTTGGATTGGGAAAGACATTTGTCGGCCTTATGCTTATTGAACGTTTCGTAAAAAAGGAACGCAAAAATGTTGTGCTGATGGTTCCTGCTGCAGCGAGGGTATCGGTGTGGGAAACAACGATTAAGAAATATATTCCTGAGATCCTTGAGGGTTTCTATCCTTTCAAAATAATAAATCATACAGATCTGCTCCTGGAAAAGAATGAGAATCTCATGAATCAGATAGCAGAACAGGCTGAAATCGTGATAATAGATGAGGCACATCACTTTAGGAACAGATCATCAAATAGGTATCGTAAGTTGTTCGATATGATGGCAGTAGGAGCACCAAAGCAGATGTTTATGCTGACGGCTACGCCAATCAATAACAGCTTCCTTGATCTTCAGCACCTTATTGAATTGTTCACCCATAGACAGGATGATTATTTTGCTGCAGCTCCACTTGGAATCCACAGTCTTCAAGGTCATTTTAAGAAGATGGAGGCAAAACTCACTACGATGACAGGAACCAGCGTTTCGGACTCTGTTGATGTATCTGAAGATATTTTCAGAGGAGATATGCTGGTAAATGAGCTGGTCGTGCAGAGAAGCCGTGCCTATGTGAAAAAGAGCCTTTCTAACGAGGAAGGCGCTAAGGTATTGTTCTCCGTTCGTCAGGCACCAACGGTTGCTAACTATTCGCTTCGTAAATCCTATGGAAGCTTAATTGATCACTTTGTAGATTCTTTCTACAGGAAAGATAAGAAGACCGGAAAGAATATGCCAATTCTTGCGTTGGCAGTGTATTCGCCATATGAAGATACCTATTATGTCGGTGATAAATCAAAAATAGATGAGATGGTTTCAGGGCGCCAGCAGCAGGTAGTGAATCTAATTCGTCAGCTGCTTCTTAAGCGGTTCGAAAGTTCTGTTGAAGCCTTTGCCGAAACCTGTATCCGAATATATGCTAGACTCCGCAAATTTATTGTTGATTATCAGGAGTATGGCAATAGGAGACAACTGGAGAGATTTCTGGCCAAGCAGGAAGACATAAGTGAGTTTGTCGATCGATTTATCGAGACAAATATTATGACTACTGTTGAGGAGCTTGAAGATGACCTTCCTGATTATGTATGGGACGTGGAAGACAAGCTCGATGTTTCTGATTTTGATATCCGTGCAATGCTGGATGATACTGTTTTGGATATGGAGGTTCTGTCAGAGTTCATAAAAGACATCATGGACTTTAGGCCTGAAAACGATGATAAGATCAGAGAATTGGTTCGTATTCTAAGAGAAGATTCCCATGTAGCGGGTAAGAAAGTAATTATCTTTTCTGAATTTAGGGCTACTGCAAAGTATATATACAGAGAATTACAAAAGTGCGGATTTAAAGGTTTGGCAGAAGTCGATGGTCAGAGCAAAGGAAATCGTCATGAACTCGTTCAGCGGTTTGCGCCATATTATAACGACATGACATCTGCTGATCTGGAAGATGAGATAAACATTTTGATTGCCACAGATGTTTTGTCGGAAGGTCTTAATCTACAAGACGCATCTTGCCTTATAAATTATGAGTTACACTGGAATCCGGTTCGATTAATGCAGAGAATCGGTCGTGTTGATAGAAGGCGAAATGCGGAAGTTGAAGAAAAATTGCTTCAGGATCATCCTGAGTACAGAGAAGACAGGGAGAAGGCTTTTTATTGGAACTTCCTGCCGCCAACTGAGTTGGAACAGCTTTTGTCATTGTATCAGACGGTATCTCGAAAAACGTTGAGAATATCAAAAACATTTGGAATTGAAGGCAAGAAGTTGTTGACTCCAGAAGATGATTATGAGGCTCTAAAGGAGTTCAACTCCCAGTATGAGGGAGCTACATCCAGTGAGGAAGAGATGGCTTTAGCATATCAGGATCTGATGGCAGCCAATCCGGAATATAGTGATACTGTTGCATCACTTCCTAAGAAAATGCACAGCGGCAAGTTGGCATCTACCAGATTAGGCTATTTCTTCTGTTATGAATTACCTACAAAGCGAATAGATGGCTCGTGGACTAACGGAGACGGAAAATATCGCTGGTACATGGTAGATCCAAATACGGGATCTGTATATGACAACACATATGAAATATGGAAGGCAATTCAATGTGAGCCAGAAGAGGCAAGGAAACTAAACACCTCTGAAGAAGAGTTTGCAGAAATTCGAAAGATAATAGAGAAGCATATTAAGAAGTCTTACATGAGAGCGGTTCAGGCACCGATAGGAGTTAAGCCTCGTTTGGTGACATGGATGCAGCTCTGCTGATGGAGGGGAAACGCAAGCATGGATATTCGTAATGTAAAGGATATGAATGGGCTTATTGCCTATTTTGCTGAAACTCTAAAATGGAATATCGATTTGGATGATTTTGATGATATTGAAGATATTTCATATGATTTTGAGGCTGAGGATATTGGTCTCAAAGAGGAGGCTTTTGCAAAGATCAAGTCCTTAAGACAGTTGCGGCCATTAGTTGACGGACAGAAGTGGGGTATTTTCTGTGTTGAATTTGATAGCCGTAGATTTGAGGTTACTGCGTTGAGAAAAATCCTTTCAGGACTTATTCCAAAGCGACGCAATTCCGCAGATCATGCAGTTTGGGATCAGCAAGATTTGCTGTTTATCTGCTTCTGGGGCGGTGTTAATGATCGAACAATAGGAATAGCACACTTTGAAGACATGGAATCAGGTCTTCCACAGATTAAGATGATCTCATGTGCTCCTGCGCTTGAGGACTTTACTCAGATAAAGGTCTTTGAGGATCGTTTGAAGAGCCTGAAGTGGCCTATGAACTATGTTGATCATGAAAGATGGCAGTCAGATTGGTCCTCAGCTTTTACAACTGGTTATAAGCAGAATATTCGTGATGCGTCTACTCTTACGGTTCAGTTGGCGGCAGAAGCTCAAGGTATCAAAAATCGTATTCTCGACATTCTTGAGGTTGAATCGCCTAATGGGTATGTTCATCTGCTCTATGAGAAGTTTAAAAACACTTTAATCCACGATATGACTGAAACTCAGTTTGCCGATATGTACGCGCAGACTGTGGTTTATGGACTGTTTTCTGCTCGTTGTATGGATGATACGCAGGAGGATTTCAGTGCTGCTGAAGCAGTTGACTGCATACCTAATACAAACCCGTTTCTTAAGAGCCTTATGAAAGAATGCCTTGGCTCCCAGAATAATAGCAAGTTATCTTTTGATGAACTTGAGATTGGGAACGTAGTGGATTTGCTGCTGCACACAAAAACTGATGATATTATTCAGGATTTCAATCGCCAGACTGGTGGTGGACGCGAAGACCCGGTTATTCATTTCTATGAAGAGTTTTTGACAGCATACGATAAAACGCAGAAGGTTCAGCGTGGGGTTTACTATACACCGCAGCCAGTGGTGAATTTCATTGTGCGTGCCGTAGACTCTATTATAAAGACGGAATTTGGGCTTGAAGACGGGCTTGCTTCTACTGAAACAAAGAAAATAAGAATCACAAGACGCAGTAAGAAGAAAATTGATGGATACCACACACAAGTAGAAGACACCGCTGAGGTTCCAGCTGTTCAGATTCTAGATCCGGCCACCGGGACAGGAACATTTCTCAGGCAAACTATCCTTCAAATCTATGAGAACTTCAAGGAAAAGAATAAAGGAATGAGCGATTTAGAGCTTAAGAATGCCTGGAATGAATACGTTCCCAAGCATCTTCTTCCTCGCTTGAATGGATTTGAGCTCATGATGGCTCCTTATGCTGTTGCGCATATGAAGTTGGCTATGGTCCTTAAAGATACTGGCTACGAATTTGATTCTGACGGGAGATTACAAGTGTATTTGACAAATACACTAGAGGAGGCTGGAAACTCGAGCGCACAGATGACTCTTTTTGACGATCCTCTTGCTAGTGAATCAATAGCGGCAAATGCAGTTAAGAAAAACAGAGGAATCAATGTTTTGATCGGGAACCCACCATACGCAGGAGAAAGTGCAAATAAGGGCGAGTGGATTCTTGGGCTAATGGAGGACTACAAAATAGAACCTGGAACCAAGACTAAGCTGAAAGAAGCAAATTCAAAATTTGTAAACGATGATTATGTTAAATTTCTGAGATATGCGCAAAGTGTAATCGAGAATGACGATGAAGGAATAGTGTGTTTCATTAATCCACATGGCTATATCGATAGCCCAACTTTTAGAGGGGTTCGATATAGCATGCTACAGAACTTTAATGAGGTGTATATCCTGGATCTTCATGGTAATAGTAAAAAGAAGGAAAAAGCACCGGATGGATCAAAAGATGAGAATGTATTTGATATCCAACAAGGTGTCTGTATCAACATGTTTATTAAGAGAAAAAACGATAAACAACAATGCAAGGTTTATCATGCTGATGTGTATGGAGCAAGAGAGCAGAAGTATAGTGTTTTAAATCAGACCGCTTTTGACAGAATAAAATGGAGAGAAATAGAACTCGTTGAACCCAACTATCTTTTCAACTATCAAAGAAACGCTACAGAAGAAGAGTACCTTAATGGTTTTTCTGTGAGAGACTTGTTTCCACTAGGAACGTTGGGCGTGCTTACTAAAAGAGATTCTTTGGCAGTCGCCCTACATCGTGAAGACTTGATAAGTAAGATATATGCCTTTATCGATGATAGGATATCAACAGAAGAGGCTTGTGAGTTATATGGAATTCCGACTAAAGACAATGATAAGTGGAATGCTGAAAATGTCAGGATGGAATTGCGTAATGATGATATAGAGAAGAATATAGTGTTTGAACATTACAGACCATTTGATATAAGAGCGCTTCTTTACAATCCGTCGATAGTTGCTCGACCAAATGTGAAAGTTCTTCAACATATGACAGGCCATGATAATATTGCATTGGTGCTTTGCAGGCAGGGAGGAGCGTCTAATCTTGACAACTGGGATTGTGCTTTTATAGTAAATCGAATTAGTGATCAAAATATCTTTAGAAGAGGAGGGGGAACGGTTCTTCCGTTGTATTTATATAATGAGAGATTGGGTGAGAATATCAGAACACCAAATATAAATGTTGATTTATATGAATCAATCCGAGCAAAAATGGCTGATGTCGATATTACACCAGAGTCACTCATGTATTATATCTACGCGATTCTTTATTCACCTAAATATAGGAAAAAATATCAAGAGTACTTAAATAAAGATTTTCCGCGAATTCCTTATCCGACATCTAGTGACTATTATAAGAACCTATCAAATATAGGACAGGAATTAGTTGAGCTTCATATAAATGAGGTTGATGACATAACGGAAAAGTATATTTACGATGGCGAAGGAACTAATCTTGTCGAGAAATGTGGGTTAAAAAATGAAAGACTATACATCAACAAAACACAGTTTTTTGCACCAGTAAGAGATGATGTTTATAAGCTGACTATTGGCGGAAATTCACCTCTGCAGAAATGGCTTAAGGACAGGAAAAATGTTGTCTTAAATGCGGATGATATAGCAACTTTCAAGACGACTATTTATAGATTAGAAAGAACTATTGAACTCATGCGGCAGATAGATGAATTGATTGATTTGGATTAAATCGTTTTTAGCTAGAATATGAGAAAGCATGCGTTATTTTGAATAAACAATGAACAACAAGAATCAGTTAATTAATCTAAATTGGAGAAAAGACAGATGGCAGAAATGATAGCTTTAAAAAGCGAAATAGGGTCGAAAGCGGTTACTGTTGTCTGTCCGGATTGTGGAAGAATTAGCCGGCAGATTCTGAGAAAGGCCTACACAAACAGCAATGATGAGGAATTATTATCTGCTCACACATGTCCTGTGTGTGGGTCAGTTTATCATACCTGCAATTCAGTTAATGCAGGCCGCTGGAAGGCTGCATTTTCTAGATACACTATAAATGCAGATTCATATAATGCTGCCGTTAAGCAAGATTTTGCAGCGAGATCCAGCCGCATTGAACCAGATGTCATTACCATAGAATACCAAACAGAGTCATCATCGGATAGGGATAGCATGGATAACGCTGATAATACAAAAGCACTCGATGTAGAGCCTATGTCTCAGGTGCTAGCCCAGGTTACGGAAAAAAATGCTCAGGAGAATAAGGCTTCTGAAAAGCCTGCTGAGATAAATGCCACCCCTTCAGTTGAACAAGACGATCCTAACATGACTATGATGGATCGCAAGATTGATCGTTGGAAAAAGGAACTGCTGGATACTGGTAAACGTAATAAGATGATCAATTATAGGGAAACCAAGAGAGCGACTCTCCGCATTCTTGAACCAGATCCGACAGTACTGTTTAATCAACTTGCCATTTCTGAGAAGACATTGACTTTCCAGCGGCCGATTAGCAAGGATTCAGACTTCAGAACATACTCTATGTTGGCTCTTCTGGAGACTTTGAATTATTCACTTCCGGTGCAGCGAGGAGATATTAAAGCGGCTGGTACAATTGGAGAGCGAGATCAGACTTTGAGGAATATGCGTTCAAAGACAAAGCTGGCGCAAGAGGAGCAGGGAACCAACATTTTATATCTTTGCTTTGGGTTTATTTATTGGCGAGAGAGTAACCGTGCGAATGCACAGTGGCTTAAATCGCCGCTCCTAATGATGCCAGTATCCCTTGGTTTAAAGTCTCTGAATGCTCCATTTACTCTGAGCAAGTATGATGATGAAATCGAAGTAAATCCTACCCTGGATTATCTTTTCAATCAGGATTATGGAATTGATTTACCAACATTTGAGCTGAAGAACAAGAACTCGTTTGAGGAGTATATGTCCACTGTTGAGGAGCTTGTGGATAAGAAAGGCTGGAAACTTGTTCGCGAGGTTAGCCTTGGCTTGTTGTCATTCCTGAAAATCAGCATGTATCATGATCTCAATAATCACAGAGAACTCATTGAAAAGAGCCCTGTGTTACAAGCTATCGCCGGGAACCGCTATGCGATTGGGGATCTACCGGCAAAGGCGATTAATTTCAATTTTGATGAGTCTCAACCTTCGGAGTGGCATGAGGTCGTAGATTCTGATTCCAGTCAGGAAGAGGCAATCCTCCTATCTAAGCTTGGAGTCAGTTTTGTGATGCAGGGACCACCGGGAACGGGGAAAAGCCAGACTATCACGAACATTATTGCGGAAGCCTTGGCGGATGGCAAGAAGGTGCTTTTCGTATCTGAGAAGGCAGCTGCTCTCCAAGTAGTTCTGAAGAGATTAACAGAAGTACATCTGGATGATTTCTGTTTGTCTCTCCACAACTACAAAGCGAATAAGAAGGAAATCATCGATAACATTGGTGCAAATCTGAATCTCAGACGTGAATATGTTAACCGTACGGTTTTAAGTGATCTTACCGAACTGTTCCATGACAGGAAGTATTTGGATGA
>CADBQK010000276.1 GCA_902796775.1 uncultured Lachnospiraceae bacterium | reverse complement strand
TTTTTCTTTTTCGCTCGATGCTTTTACGGACAATCTTCCTCACCTCTCTTTCCGCTTCCTGTTCTCTTAACAGGGCATCATAGTAATTCTCCGTTCTGTACGGCCGGACCTTCGGCCGGATAAAACGTGATATGATGAAATGTTTCAGTACGATTTCGGCAGGATACCCGTCTTTCTCATATAGCGCAAGAAAGAACATCGGCAGCATGATAATCAGCATTGCCATCACTGCTACCGGCGCCGAAACCGCCTTTTTGATCATAAAAAATGACGGCACCCCGAGAAGTGCCGCCGCTCCGAAGCAAACGATCTGCCGCTTCGTAAGATTCAGAAAAACTTTTGTTTTCACCCGCGAAAGATCCCGCGGGACAGATACATACGCAGCCACTCTTTACCTCCTTAATGCGCGCTGAAAATGCCTTTGGCAAGCGATCCTGTCTTAAACAGTGTAAAGCACAGGAGCACCGTATATCCGAGCATCGCCCAGATTGAAGCATGGATGTTGTCCGTGACGGCAATACTCTGGATCAGAACCGCATAGATCGCAACACAAACCATTATAAGAAAGCCCTGGAAACCAATGGCAAACAGGGATCTCAGATAGTTTTGTCCGATCTGGCTCTGCTCGCGGTTCCCAAATGTCGCGAAAGGAATCGGTGCAAGACTGGTCATCAGATAGATTTCGATCATCCTCCCGTAGATCACGATAAACACACAGATGGCCATAATCGACAGGGATATTTCTACGATAAAGGTTTCCAGGAACAGCCCCAGAAGCTCCGGTACCTCTTTCGTTTCAAGCACCGTCTGAAGGGCAGCGACGTCCGAAGCCTGAATAGCTGTATTTCCCTGGATAATTCCTCCTGCTGTCGAGATCACGTTATGTGCCAGATCGAAGATTGCCATCGTGATATTGAAAGTATTGGACACAAGTACAACAGCAATGAATGTTTTAAAGATCCACTTGAAGATCAGTGATGCGTCGAAGTTTGCCATGTTGTTGTGCTCGATCAGCATCTGGACAAGTTCCCAGCAACAGATAAAGGTCAGGATGATTCCGGCAACCGGCAGAATAACCGACTCGGAGATCCCCCTGACAAGAGAAAAGACGCCGGGAGAAAAGTTTTCCGGCGTCGTCCCTGCCTGTGTTGCTACATTTTCCACACTCTGGTTTATCAGATCAAACATCGACGAGAGATTCCATATGATGCCGTCCATCAGGACCGATTTCAGCCACTCGGCAATCCGGTCGAACAGCCTGCCCATAGCCGGTCACCTCCTCCTTATCCGAAGAGGTTTGCCAGTAGCGGAACCAGCGTGATACCGATGAGAGCTACACCGCCTCCCGCAATCAGCTGCTTCATGCCCTGGGACTTGGCACCCGGATTGTCCTGACCATAGCCCTCCATCAGGTTGATGCCGCCCCAGACGGCAAGGCCGGCGCCGAGAGCAATGACAAGCGTCTGTAATACCCCGACCGCATTCTGGAAAAAATCCATAAATTCTTCCTCCTTTTGTGTAATTTTTCATAAAAAAACGGTCCCAAACCGAATTGATTCGAGACCGCATTTTATGTAAAAGTAAGAAGGCTGAAATCAGCTCCGTCTTACCCTGAAGGCTGCCATCGCCCTGATGGCGTTTTCCAAATGATAATCGATCACGCCCGCAAAGAACGCGATCACTATAATACTGGTTTCTGCCGCGAGAAGAATCCACATGGGATTCCATGCGCGCTGAACAATCGTATAAATGATGCCTCCAAAGATCAGCAGTATTACTAACCCAAGCACGAATGACGACAGCTTGACCCCGAGTTTCATGATTCCTCTCACTGCAGACAGAATCAGGATCACCGGTAATGACAGGACCTTTAATAGCAATCTGAGCACGAACATAACAGACCTCCGAAATCCGGCAGGAGCTGTTCCTGCCTGTATCTGATTCTATTATATTGCAGTGAAAAGCTGATGCAAGGATGTCACTTGACTTTCCTTCAAAAATCCGAATTTGCCTGTACAGAATAGAATTTATCACAAAAGATTACATCTCTTTCTCACGACCGCATACATCAGATTGTCAAACTCCGGAAGTGCGCTTGTTACTCCTTTTTCTATTATGGACAAGTCGTTGTTTATAAGTTCTTCCTCAAAGGTTTTGAACGATACCATCCT
>CADBQK010000275.1 GCA_902796775.1 uncultured Lachnospiraceae bacterium | reverse complement strand
TTGGCTCCGGGCTCTACATTTGTGAGCAGCCCGAGATCGTCGGAGCTCTCGGCGCCGCTCTGTATGCACTTGAAAAAGTCAGCGGATGATCATAGAAGAATCAGCGAATCAGCGGGTAACCACTGAAAAGTCGACGGATAATCACAGAAAAGTCGGCTGGTACATCATATGGATTGTTGACTTAAACAGGCAATTGCTTTAGTATGAGAATAGGAGGATTGTTAAAGCGCGAAGCATGAAACGATCCGTATTATCATTAAAAGTCCCTACATCTTCAGTTTCAGTATGGGAAGTACAACCTAAACAACCTTGATCAAGGAGGAAAGTATGAGATTATTACGAGATGATACACTGGCATTTATCGTAGATATGCAGGAGAGACTGGTACCGGCTATGTCGGATAAGGAGGATCTGATCGAGCGCAATATCGTATTTGCAAAGGGAATCAAGGCTATGGAGATCCCGCTGATCATTTCCCAGCAGTATACCAAAGGGCTTGGAAGCACCCTGCCGGAGATTTTTGAAGCAGCTGGCACCACAGAGTATTTTGACAAAAATGCATTTAGCATCTGGGATGATGAGAAGATCAAAGAAGCGATTCTGGCATCCGGGAAGAAAAACATCCTGGTCGTCGGTACGGAGGCTCATGTCTGTGTACTTCAGTCCTGCTTGGACATGAAGGCAGCCGGCCTGAATCCCGTACTGGTAACAGATTGTATCGGCTCCCGTAAAAAGAACGATAAGAAGTTCGGGATCCGTCGGGCGATTCAGGAGGACATCCTGCTTACGACTGCAGAAGCCGTACTCTTTGAGCTGCTGCAGACTTCAAAATCTCCCTATTTCAAGGCGATTTCTAATATAGTTAAGTAATCGAAAGATAGAAAAACATCAAAACAGCAAAACAAATAGAGCGGTGCGGGAGCGTGCCTGTCATGGGGATATGCAGGCGTTACATTTAAGAGGCATATTTTCAGAGCCGTCTGGTAATAAAAAACAAGGACTTATGAAGACCGGTTGGTCTCATAAGTCCTTTTTAAGGAGGCCTAGTGCTTGGCAGCACTTGGTATCATTGTAATTGCGTTTTCTGATGAAAACGTCACAAGCTAGTTTGCAAACTTGATCATTGTATTTTATTCACTACAAAGTTTTCCCCTGTCAGATGATTGAAGCGCCCTCTCGGGACGTAGGTCGTATGCAGATAGGCATGAGACCGATGACATCCGGGTGAACCCCATTCCTGGTAAAACTCTTTGATTGAAGGATTCTCATGGGACTTACGGATAGCTTTGCTTTCGTCCTCCGCATAGATAGCTTCCAGACGTCTTTGCCTGACGATCCTGATGTCTCCGGCCGGCCGGGGCTGGCCGCCGCCGGTGATGCATCCGCCCGGACAGCCCATTACTTCGATGAAGTGGTAAGGAGATTTTCCATCTCTGATCTGCTCCATCAGCTGTCTGGCCCCGGCAAACCCGCTGGTGACTGCGATCTTTACCTCAAACCCTTCTGCAGCTGCCCATTCAGGCAGAACATTCTCCAGCTTGATGGTCGCTTCTTTGATCTGGTCAAGGCCTACGATCGGTGATACATGCAGATCAGGGAAGGGCAGTTCTCTGCCGGTGACGATCTCGTAGACCGTCCGCAGAGCAGCCTCCATAACACCGCCGGTAACGCCGAAGATATCTGCTGCACCTGAGGAAAGCCCCAGAGGTGCGTCGAACTCTTCATCTGGAAGGTTCAGGAAATCGATACCCATTTCTTTGATCATATCTCCCAGCTCGCGGGTGGTCAGAACCGCATCTACATTTGGAACGCCATCATTGGAAAGCTCCGGCCTGGCGCATTCCGTCTTCTTTGCCGTACAGGGCATGACGGAAACCACGTAGATTTCTTCGGGTTTCTTCCCTATTTTTTCCGCGTAATAGCTCTTAAGCACGGCACCGAACATCTCGTGCGGGGATTTGCAGGTGGACAGATGGCTCAGCTGATCGGGGAAATTTTTCTCAATAAACTGGATCCACCCGGGAGAACAGCTGGTCATCATTGGAAGGACGGCGTCCCTTCCTTCCAGCACAGCTTTGAAACGCTCCAGAAACTCTGTCCCTTCCTCCAGGATCGTCAGATCCGCGCTCCAGTCAGTATCAAATACATCATCAAAACCCATTCTGCGCAGAGCTGCTGCCAGTTTTCCTGTCTGGCAGGTCCCTGCAGGGATACCGAAGCATTCACCGATTCCGGCACGCACAGCCGGTGCAGGCTGTACGATCACATATTTGCCCGGGTCATCCAGAGCAGCCCAGACACGGTCTGTGTGGCTGGTTTCTGTCAGCGCTCCGACTGGACAGACTTCCACGCACTGTCCGCAGAATGCGCAGGCACTGCTGCCGATCGGAAGTCCGAAAGCCGGACTGATATGCGTATTGAAACCGCGGTCTTCCGCTCCCAGAACGGCTGTTGTCTGAATATTCTTGCAGACGCTCACACAACGCCGGCACAGGATGCATTTGTTCGGGTCACGGGTAATCGATTCAGAAATATCGATAGGATATTCTATACGTTCGCCCTCAAAGCTGCATCTGTCTACACCCAGCTCTTTGCCCAGAGCCTGGAATTCGCAATCCTGGTTTCTGGGGCAGGCCAGGCAGTCCTGCTTGTGGTTTGAAAGCAGAAGCTCGTACATCGCTTTTCTTGCACGGCGCACTCGCCTGGTGTTTGTCTCGATCACCATGCCATCCTGTGCCTTTACCATACAGGAAGCCTGCAGGTTTTTGGCAGGAGGGCTGATTTGTTCTACCAGGCAGATACGGCAGGCGCCGTACTGGTTGATCCCGGCCAGATAGCAAAGGCGCGGGATATGGATATGATTCAGCCGGGCAGCCTCCAGGATCGTACTTCCTTCCGGAGCTTTGCACGCAATACCGTTGATCGTAAGATTTATTTCTGCCATTTTTGTCACCTCCTGTCACAGCGCAGACATCTGCTGGCTTCTGCGCGGGCATCCAGTTCATGCATGCCGAGATTCCTTTCCATAAAGCCGGTAATGGCATCCCTGGAATCCATTTGCCTGGCCAGGAAACGGCAGTGCGGGACAATATCTCCTTCGATATGGTTGTCAGTGATCTCCTGCTCAAATCCTTTTTCGAGAATGCCGTTTCCCCCAAGGTACAGATCGATATTTTCTGCTGCCGCCTTGCCGTCACGAACGGCATGAACGATATCTCTGGGTCCTCTGCTGGCATCGCCGCCGACAAATACCCCATCTCTGGAGGTCATCCTCGTGTAACGATCCGCGCGGATCCGGTTGCCGAAAAGCTCCAGGCTGCCATCAAGGAACTCGAGATCAGGCACTTGGGAAATAGCCGGGATAGCGATGTCAAAATGCTCTTTCATCGTCACGCCGGATGATTTGCAGGCACGCCTGCCGGAGGAATCAAAGCTGCCCAGTTTCTGTTCGGCCAGTATGATATCTGTCAGTCTGCCGTCGTTTCCTTCAAACGAAACCGGATTGAGAAGGGTACGGAGTTTTACTCCTTCTTCCAGGGCATCAGCGATTTCTACTTTGTCTGCGGGCATATCATTCTGTGTCCTGCGGTAGATGATCTGGACCTCGCAGGCACCGAGACGCACCGCTGTACGTGCAGAATCGATCGCAGTATTTCCCCCGCCGATAACAGCTACTTTCTTACCTTTGAAATCGAGATCTCCCTTCAGCGACACACGTTTCAGAAAATCCAGACCGTAATAAATGCCGCTCAGATCCTCTCCTGGAAGACCAGTCCTCGACGCCTTCTGGGCACCGATTGCAATAAGGACCGCATCATAGTCCTTGCAGAACTGTTCATACTGGACTTTGCTGATTTTCTTCCCGCAATGGACCCTCAGACCGGTTTTCTTCATGTTTTCTATTTCATGTTCTATGATGCTCCAGGGCAGGCGGTATTCCGGGATACCGTATGCCATAACACCGCCGGGTTTGTACTCGGACTCGAAAACATCCACCTGGTAACCTTTGCGAGCCAGGTAGTAAGCGCCTGTCAGACCGGTCGGGCCAGCTCCGATGACGCATACCTTTTTGTTCAGTTTTGCTGGCGGAAGGAATTCCTCATCGGCCGGTAAACCGAGCCCGTACGCTACATCGGTAGCGAAACGCTTCAGCTCGCAGATATTCATGGCTTCATCAACTGTCCCGCGGCGGCAATGTGCCTCGCACGGATGAGTGCAGACACGTCCGCAAATGCCTGCGAACGGATTGTCGCGCAGCATGATCCGGGCAGCACCGACATAATTGCCTGTCGCAATCAGGCTCATGTAACCGGGAATGTTGATTCCTGCCGGACAGGTGTTCTCACAAGGAGAGCTCACCATATCGCCGCAGGCGCCGGCTTCACATTTCTTCAAACGGATATGGTCTTCGTATTCATCCCGGAAGTATTTGATCGTAGAGAGTACAGGGTTTGGAGCTGTCTGTCCAAGACCGCACATAGCGGAATCCTTGATGATCTCACCCAGTTCGAGCAGCGTTTCAATGTCGCCTTCCCGGCCCTGCCCGCTGGTGATACGGTTGAGTATCTCCAGCATACGTTTGGTGCCTACACGGCAGGCTGTACACTTGCCGCAGGATTCTTCCTGAATGAAATCCATGTAGAATCTGGCAGTATCGACCATACATGTATCTTCATCCATAACGATCAGACCGCCTGATCCTACGATGGAGCCAAGCTCTGCCAGATGTTCATAATCCATCGGGACATTGATGTTTTCCGGTGTGATGCATCCGCCTGACGGGCCGCCGGTCTGTGCAGCCTTAAACTTCTTTCCATTCGGGATACCGCCGCCTATGAGGTAAATGATCTCGGACAGAGGGGTTCCCATCGGGACTTCCACCAGACCGGTATTTTCAATATTGCCGGTCAGAGCAAAGACCTTAGTGCCGGGGCTTTTTTCAGTGCCGAAGCTACGGAACCAATCTGCCCCGTTCAGCATGATAGCCGGAACAGTTGCCAGTGTCTCCACATTGTTGATGATCGTCGGCTTGTCAAAAAGACCACTCTGGAAGGGAAATGGAGGTTTCTGTCTGGGCTCGCCCCGCAGCCCCTCTACGGAAGCGATCAGTGCCGTTTCTTCACCGCAGACAAAGGCGCCTGCACCGATACGGACTTCAATATCAAAATCAAACCCTGACCTGAAGATATCTTTCCCCAGAAGACCGGCTTCCCTTGCCTCTTCCAGAGCAGCCTGCAGCCTCTGGACTGCAATTGGATATTCTGCACGGATATAGACGACACCATGACTGGCTCCGATTGCATATCCGCCGATCAGCATACCCTCTATCACACTGTGCGGATCACCCTCAAATACAGAACGGTCCATAAAGGCACCTGGATCGCCTTCATCAGCATTGCAGATAATATATTTCTGCTCGCCTGGCTGGCCATAAGCGGCTTCCCATTTTACCCCTGTAGGAAAGCCGGCGCCTCCTCTGCCGCGCAGGCCGGACTTCTTCATCTCCTCGATGACAGCCATCCGATTGCCGTTTTTCAGGATCTTTGCCAATGCCAGATACCCGTCCCTGGCTATATAGCTGCTGACACAATTTACATCGATCAGACCGCAGTTGCGCAGTGCGATCCGCACTTGGCGCTTGAAAAAGGAGGTATCGTTGATATTGGGGATCCGCTTTTTCTGGATCGTATCGTAGAAGGTGTATTCTTCGACCGGATTTCCCCCGATAAAGTGTTTCTGCACGATCTCACGGATCTTGTCCGGTGTCATTTCTGTATAGTATGTCTCATCCGGGAGTATATAGACAACCGGACCGACTGCGCAGGTACCCATGCAGCCCCTTTCAATAACAGCCACTTTATCGCTCAGGCCATTCGCAGCCAGCTCTTCGACCAGGGTATCACGAATCACTTTGCAGCCGGAGGATGTACAGCCTGTACCAAAACAGACCAGCGCCTGGTACTCATATTTTCCCATTTTTTCATCATACGTTTTTTTGATTTTCTCCAAATCCTGAATGCTGCGGATCATGCCTCTCCCCCCTTTTCTGCCGGTAGTATTTCATCTTTGTCCCGGTACAGAGCCAGAATATCCGGGAGCTTTGCCGGGGTCACCTGTTTGTAGACATCATCATCGATCATGACAGCAGGTGCCAGCCCGCAGGCACCGATACAGCGTGCAATCTCGAAAGTAAACTGCCCATCCTCTGTGGTACCGTTTGTTTCCACATGCAATGTGTCATGGATCGCTTTGACGAGTTTCTTTCCGCCTCTTACATAGCAGGCTGTGCCCTGACACACACGGATTGTGTGCTTTCCGCGTTTGTTCGGAGTAAAGAACGAATAGAAACTGACAACGCCGCTTACATACGACAGAGGAATATTCATTTTGTCAGCGATAAACATTTGCAGCTCCATAGGAAGATATCCGTAGAGCTCCTGTGCTTCATGCAGCACCATGATCAGAGCGCCCTTGGTGCCCCTGTATTTTTCTATGACCTGTTCCACACAGTTATAGAGGGCTTTCTCGGCTTCACTGCACTGAACACAGTAAGCAGTAGACTGGTTTTGCATACCCGTACCATTCCTTTCCAAATGCATATTTGAGACTTGATTATCCGGTAAAAAGGAATCCTTAAAATGCCAGCTGGTTTTCTGTCATACACTGCGCCTGCGCCAGTCGGCAGGGCGTTGAAGTGAATATAACCTACGAAGTGGCCATGTTAAAATATCCAAATTCAAAAGAAATTCAGAATCCAGATTGTATACGTTTGCCAAAACTTGCCAATTCCCCGGCCAGATTGTATACTGAAAACGCAGATAAAACAGCAGTATTGTTCAATGCCTTGCAGTAGATTAAGACAAACAGAAGTCCGGAAGTGCTGCAGCTGGTATGAATAAAATGAATAAAAAGAAGCGGCAGATGAGAAGGCTGGAGGTTTGCGATGGAAGAAACTGCTCAGGAAGTTAATATACATGAGATGGAGGTCGAAGAACTCCATACACTGCGCATGCTGCGTGAGCGATACTCTACTGAAACCGTGGAATTGGTAAGGAAGAGCTGGCACAGATGTCAGGAATACGGGGTTCCCCGGCAGCTGGAGTATCCTATGCACGTTCTCTCGGACGATGAAATGCGGATACTGGAGGAAAAGAATCAGCTGTTGATGGAGATCAGTAAGCCGATCATGAATTCTGTCAAACATTTCATGGAAGGATCCCGCTTTATCGTCGCATTGACAGATGCGGATGGAGTCATTCTTCAGATCGATGGCGATGAAAAGATGATGGAGGCAGTGAAGGAAGGCGGCTTTATCAAGGGAGCTGACTGGAGCGAGAAAAGCGCCGGGACAAATGCGATCGGGACAGCCCTGGCGGAAGGGCAGCCGCTGCAGTTAAGCGGGTTTGCCCACTACTGTGTTTTCACACAGCGGACGGCCTGTGCCTGTGCGCCGATACGCAGTCCAAAGGGAAAGATTATTGGCTCTGTTGATCTGACAGGGCGTTTCCGTGATATCAACCGGCATACCCTGGGAATGACTGTTGCTATGTCTTCTGCCATCCGCAACATGCTTCGGATCTCGGTAGAACACCATAAAGCTGTGCTGTCTGAGGCATATAAAAATGCGATCATGCAGTCGATTTCGCAGGGGGTCATTGCGCTTGATGGAGAAGGCTGTCTGACTCATATCAACAAAGTGGCTTCCCGGCTGCTCCAGATTCCGGAGGATAGTGTCGGGATGAGTCTGAGGAATCTCCTGGACGGGGGAGATCAGGAATTATTCACCCTGCTTGAACAAAGAGACTACGTTATGGACCGGGAGGTCCTGATCCGGACGAAAAGCGGGGATATACGTCTTCTGATCACCAGCCAGTATCTGGCAGACAACAAAGGAGAGCGGGCCGGGATCGTGATCGTAATGGATGAACCCAAGCGAATGAAACGGCTGGCAGGCCGGTATTCCGGAGCAACTGCCAGACTCAGTTTTCATGACCTGGTCGGCAGCTCCCATGCTTTTATAGAAAGTGTGCGCCTTGCGAGGACAGCGGCTATGAGTAATGCTTCCGTCCTCCTTTTGGGGGAAAGCGGGACAGGAAAGGATGTTTTTGCACAATCGATCCATAATGCGAGTCACCGGAGAAATGGCCCCTTTGTGGCCATTAACTGCGGGGCTCTTCCGAGGGAGCTGGTTGCCAGCACGCTATTCGGTT
Organism: uncultured Lachnospiraceae bacterium; assembly: GCA_902796775.1. Next base: position 2,095 of record CADBQK010000275.1, on the reverse strand, counting down.
ATGTAGACGGTGCTTTTACAGGTGCCCGCAAAGGCGGCAGTCCGGGTCAGTTTGAGATGGCGGATGGTGGTACGATCTTTCTGGATGAGATTGGAGAGATGCCCCTGGACATCCAGGTACACCTTCTCCGTGTCCTGGAAAGCAGGACGGTTACCAGAGTCGGCAGTACAGAGGCGATCCCGGTTGATGTCCGGATCATTTCCGCAACCAACGCCAATCTTCGGGATGCCGTGGAGAATGGGTATTTCCGGGAAGACTTGTACTACAGGCTGAATGTAATCACTTTCCGGCTTCCTCCTCTCAGGGAGAGGAAAGAAGATATTCCTGCGCTGACACAGTATATTTATCACCAGCTGTATCCGGACGGTGGAACCATCCCGGCGGATTTCCTGCAGGCTCTTCAGGCATGGAACTGGCCGGGGAATATCCGGGAGCTGCGTAATGTTATAGAACGGGCAGGAAGTCTTTCCGGAGATAATACCCTGCAGGTGAAGTATCTTCCGGCAGAACTAAGAGAACCGTATGGAAAAGCAAAAACACTTAACCAGGCTCCTCTTAGCATACCCTCTTCCAGCAGGATTTCGGATTTGGAGAAGGATATGCTGGAAAGATTGATGGATAATTATCAGGGCAATATTACAAAAGTAGCAAAAGAAATGGGGGTAGCCAGGACCACAGTTTACAGGAAGCTGAAAAAATACAGACTAATCGGGACATTGTAGCATATCCATGGGACTGTAGCATTTTGGAGCGTATCGAAGCGCTACACTGTAGCGTTTTGATACGCCTTTTTTTTGGCCTTGGACTGGTTCCGGAGGACAATATTTATAAAAATTAGAAAAAATATAATTTCTGAAAAACACGGTATTCCATGCTTTTCGGGGGATTTATCTATTCTGTTTGATAAATTGATGACAATTTTGGCACGGTGCTTGCTCTATAGATGAGCGAAGAAGCAAAGCTGCGGAAAAATAAGCAGCGAAACGCTTTTGACATTTTTAACTGTTAAAAAAAGACAAACCAATTATCTAGACAAACCATTTACGATGCAGCAAACAATTATAGTGTTTTTGAGAGGAGCGTACCAAAGTGGTAAAAGAATTTAACGGCATCAAAATTCCCCAGTTTGATCTTAGTGGCAAGGTTGCAATCGTGACCGGCGGGACAAAAGGACTTGGACTTGCCATTACAACAACTCTGGCTTTTTACGGTGTAAAGGTTGTTGTAGCAAGCAGGACAGCAGCTGACTGCGAGCGTGTGACGAAAGAACTCAATGAGCAGGGGTGCGACACCTTTGCGTGCCCGACGGATGTCACCGATGTAGACAGCATTGCAGCTCTGGTAGATACAGCTGTTAAGAAATACGGTACCGTGGATATCATGGTCAACAATGCCGGAGGCGCTGTAACTAAGAAAGCAATCGATATGTCAGAGGCAGATTGGGATCATGTAATGAATCTTGATCTCAAGGCTTGCGTATTCTGTGCACAGGCAGCGGCAAAGGCCATGATCGAGCAGGGACATGGAGGCCGCATCATCAATATCGCTTCTATGGATGGTCTGGTAGGTGCGAAACTGATCTCCAGCTATTGTGCAGCCAAGGGCGGTCTGATCAATGTGACCAAAGCTCTTGCACTGGAGTGGGGCAAGTACGGTATCACCGTGAACTGCATCTGCCCGGGATATTTTAAGACCGAGATCAATGCCTATATGTTCGAGAATGAGAAGTGGGTGCATGGCATCTGCAAAGAAACTGCTCTGAACCGTGTTTGCGAGCTGGATGAGATCACTTCTGCGATCGTATACCTGAGCTCTGACTTCTCCGGATATACAACAGGATCCTATATCCTGATGGACGGCGGTACAACAGCGAAATAAAGATCATTCCTACAGTATCAGAAAGGTGTGTGACAAATGGATACAACGTATAAGAAGAAAAGCGATAAGCGGATGTCTCTGAAGGAAGCTGTCAGCACATTTGTAAAAGATGGCTGCAGCGTCGGCTTCTCCGGTATGGCTGGTGAGCAGGTTGTAGCACCTTCCCACGAGATCATCCGGCAGAAGATCGGCAATCTGACCCTGGTAGGGGACAGCC
>CADBQK010000274.1 GCA_902796775.1 uncultured Lachnospiraceae bacterium | reverse complement strand
CATTTCGAAAGATAGATCGTATTCACCAGCTTGATAAAGGAAGAGAGGGTACGGGTTCCGACCCTTCCTGCCATATATATGGTCTTTCCGGCAACCATGATCACCTGCACCGCATCATAGACTTCACTCATCTTACAGGTCCCCTCTCTTCCCAGGACGGAATGTCCTCAGACAGATTGTCCGCATCTTTGCGGATCTCTGTCTCCATCGTACGCGTCTTCATCTGGTATGCCTCAAGGATCTGCTCTTCCACCACCTGCCTGACCTGGTGCGACGCCGGTCCGGCAAGATTCTGATAGTATTCCCCGTTTTTCTCATACGGGTAGTAGACCGCAAGTTTGCCTTCCTTCTCACAGATCCTTACGTTTTCGATCTGGACCGCATCGTCAAAGATAAGCGTTGCGTATGCTCGGGTTTCCCCCTTATTAAACGGACGGATCTCAACCTTCAGGTCGATACCAGCGCGCTTCTTCGCGATTGCTCTTCCTGTCGCAGCAACCACTTCATCGCGGATCCGCTCATACAGGCCTGTATCTTTGATCTTTACGATCTTCTCCCAGTCTTCTCCCCGCTTTCTGCTCGGGAATCCCAGGACCGGATGTGACTGACCATCCTCTTCTACCTTATTGATCAGTTTGACCTGATGGATGACAATCATCTCATCCAGGTATACACTGCCAACTGCCATCAGATTGTTCTTCCCAACTGGCGTCATCTCCGCCCGAACTATAATCTCCTGTCCTGCCATTTTATGTTTCCTCCTCGTATTCCTGCTTTGGTTTACCTGCTGTCACATGTGCTTCCGAACCAGCGCTGTCTATGACAGTAATGGATACTGCTCTGCACAGGTGACTTGCAACCATCTCAGGATCCAGCTTCTCCCAGTACAGTGAGCCAATCTTTCCCCTGAGTGCCGTGTCCAGTGCCTCTGTAATCACTTTGTACCAGGCCTCCCGCTCCACACGCTCTGCCTCCTGGATCTCCTTCATCTTCCTGCGCTTTTTCAACTGCCATTTCTGTTCGCGCTCCTTTGCTTTTCGGATCTCTTCATCGATCCGGTCCAATTCCTGATATCTTGATTCCATACTGGCCGCCTTTCTTTATCAAAATGCTGATTTCAGCGGGCAGGCGCCCGCTCCTCCATCGAAAGATCTTTCTTCGGAAACTCTGGAGCCTGACCTGCATAGACCAGTTTATGGACCGGATCATATTCATGAACCATATCTGAGAGCTGCTCTTTTGGATCTACTATTGTTTCATTGACTGAATGGACCATTTCCTCCAGTGACTCTTTATCCGCCCGGTTCTTTGATACCACAAGCCACTCATGGACAGAGGACGGGATCAGGTAATAGTTCTCCGGCATATTCCTGTAGATCGTATCAGCGACATCCGGATAAAAGATCACGCCTGCTCCCTCCATCTTGGTCCTATTGGTGAGCACATAAAGCACGTCATCCTCCGGCTCGATCTTGAATGGTGTATCTGTATCCAGAAGCTGTCCCATCATATCCGACATGCGCAGGCAGACCGGCGGGAACCGGTTTACACTGTTTTGCACTGCCGTCTTATGGAGTTCCTCCTGGGAAACGCCCATCCTCTTTGCCATATCATTTGTGACCAGGACAGTTGCGCTGCCTTCCGGCGTATCGGCAAGATGGATACGGTAGACTGCGCACACATCTCCAACCTGCTTATGCGGTACATTCTGCAGAAGTTCCTCATTCCGGGACGCCCCGACTGCATGGACATATACCATGCTGCTCACCTTTTCCCAGTTCATATCCATCATGCTGTTTGCCTGGCTGATTAAATAATCCGGTGTATCTGCAGCCTGCTCGCAGAACTGTGGAGCAAACTGATGGAAAAATACATCGAAATCAACTCCGCTGTGTTCGTAGTCCTTATATATGGATTCCAGAGATATGCTCGCAGCGATTGCATTGCCTTCTTTCCGGACAGTCAGCATGGAGACTGTTCCCTGATTTACCTTCTGCGCCTTTGTTTCCTCTACGTGATATCCGGATCCATTTTCCGGAAGAAAATCAATAATCTCTCTTTTTGCTCTTTCCTTAAAATCCTGAAAGTTTAACATGGGTATCCTCCTTCCGGTTATCTGTGCTTTTTGTGACCGATGGCATACTGCATGAGCCTGTCATACATATGCTCATTCGACACATATTCAAATACCGTCTCTTCTTCAAAGATCGTTGTCGTCCTTCTAACTGTGGTTGCGTGAACCATAGACGTGCCGCTGTTTCCGACAGACACCATGCTGCCGGCTTCTTTGTCCTTCTTCATTATCCTGTCACCTTCCTTTTCTATCTCACACATTGTCTGCTTGTTACCTACGGTGTTCGTCTTGCTTTGCGATATTCATCCTTTGCCAACAGCGCCTCATCCGATAATCCGGTGCAGCGCGCCCTCAGCTTATGAATCAGTCTCTTCAGAAAATTGGGTGCCCTTGCGTTTCCCACCCCGGATCCAAAGATTCCCTTTTGAGGAATTTCTGCACTGACGCTGTATATGGCTGCTTCCTCTTCATCATGTTCAGGTGTACTCTCGTATGCGTGGTTTCCATCCTGACAGCTGCGTTTTTGCTGTTCTGCAGCATTTTCCATTGCAGCCAAAAAAAGAGCTGCATGCTTGGTATATTCAGCTCCGAAACCCGCGCTTTCTGCAATCTCACGGATACAGTCTGTCAGCGTATCAATGATCTCCTTCTTAATACGATCCATCTCAACGTGTACCTGCGTGCATACTGTTGCTGATGAAAACACCACTGCATCCGGGTAACCCCTGTCATCTGAAACTTCTGTATCACTGCCCTGCTGCGTTCCTGCCGCAAAGAGATTAAACCTTACCAGCTCCAGTGCCTCTTGCATCTGGATCTGTTTCTGGTAGAGATGATCATAGAAAAACCGCTCATCCGTCATGCGTACGATACTGCGAATGATATCGATCTGCTGTGCATCCATCTCATCCGGATTTCCAAAGAGCGTCTGGATAAAAGCATCGGATGCCCCCTGGCATACAAGCAGCTTCAGCTGAGCACGTTTTTCCTCCATGTGTTCTTCCAGCAGGTACGGGTATTCCTCCAGTTTTGCCCGGATCACGGCATCAGCGTCTTTCCCTGTATCCTGCTGTATGATCTTCGTTGTTAACGGTCCGCTCATTTGGATGTGCCCTCCTTAATCTTTCTATCTCCTCCAGTCGATCAAGACGGATTTCTCTGTAATAGTCCTTGTTTCTGTCCGGATGGATTGGATCCAAAAAGAGCCGCTCCATCGAAGAGAGCAGTTTCTGTTCATTCCTGTTCTCTCGAAGAAGGGCTCCGATCTGTTTCCTGTGCTCTTTCAGATATTTCATCTTTTCGCACGCATCATTTAATGGCATGCGGCTTTCTATTTTCTCCTTCAGCTCCTGTGCGTGTTTCAGATCCTCCTCGCCTTGAGCAGGTCTGTCCATGATCTGCATATACCTGCGAAGGTTGCAAAGCACCTCACTTTTATATAGCTGTGAGGATGCTGCGCTCCTTGCAGCGGTAAGTTCCTTATTTCTTTCCAGGCTCTCATCCTGCATCCTGTGAATGTCATCTGGCCCTGAAATATCATGATCCACCATGTATCGGATACAATCTGATATCTTCTGCAGTTCCACTATGTCTTTTTTATATTTCCAGGAATCGGCAAATCCAGGTCTTCTAATCAGGTAAGTCCTTCTCCATCTTCTGTAAAACTGTCTCTGGAACTCATTCATATGCCAGCCAGGGAACCGCTCCTTCTTGTAATAGAGGATGTCCCGGATCTCCTGTGCATTTCCGTATGTTATAAAGGATCCAGGCTTTTGCATCCGATAATCCCTACCCGCAATCCGAAGCTGAAGGTCTTCTTTGCTGTATCCTTTACCAAGTCGTCCGGTCCTGACTGCCTTCTCCTTTCCCGGAGGACATAAGGAAAGATATTTTCCGTCCCGCACCCGGTAATGCATGTTCTTCAGATTTGTCAGGAACTGTTCATAGCTTCTGCAGCCGACAAGTGCTTCTTCTACATCATCCCGAATCACATCCAGCCAACTGTAAGTCTGTCCATTGTCTCCTCTTTGTATTTCCCTGCGGTGCTTCCACTCCCCATAGTCAACACCGCTTCTCTCCTTCTGATAATCCAATGTCGGTAGTCCATATCTCCTGCAGATCCTGTCCGTGATCGGCTGGATCGTTTTCTCCCAGTCGCCTTTTGGAGAGTGATACTTCTTCCCATCCTCAAATGAAACAGAATCAAAAGTGATATGGATATGGAGATGCTGCTGATCATTGTGGATCGCGTACAGATAGTAATACCGCTCTCCCAGTAATTCCCTGCAAAACTCCTCAGCAACTGCATGCGCTGTTCCGATGGATACTTCACAGGACGGATCAAATGACAATATGTAATGAAACCCCTGGGAGCCGTCTTCCTTTCCCCACAGCTGTTTATTCAGTTTCATGGTTGCAAGGGCTTCTGCCGGAGTATGGCCGGCGCTCCCGCCAATATTTCTGCCACCATCGGTCTTTTGTGGATCGCAGATATAAAACAGATTTCTCCGAAGTCCAGCAGCCGGATCTCTCCCCCGGTTTTCCTTAATCCTCAGAAGTTTTGTCACTGCCATGTCTGACCGCCTCCTTCACATTTTCATAGATTTCGGTCAGGATCTTCTTTAACTCATCTACCGAATCCTGTAGCCTGCGCACATCGTAGGCGTCCACCGATTTGTGCTGCTTGCAGTCACGCGCCACCGTATGTATATCTGAAGCAGCCTTTCCGATCTCATACAGATAGCTGCCGAATGCAGAGCGTATCTCAAAAGGGATATACTCATGATCTTCATCGAACAGCTTCATCCGCATCCAGGCGCCTTCGGACAAATGCTCTCTTTCCGCTTTTGTTCTCACAACCATAGCTTCTGCTTCCGTCATGCGAACACCTTTGGTGACCGTTTTCCTGGCTGAATCATCTTTCTTTGCTTTTCTCGTATTGCCGTCCATCTCACCCTCTCCCTCCAACGCAAAAAGGAGCCCTCCCAGGATTGCAGGAGAACTCCTTCTGTATGCTTTTCTAAGTTTACTGTACCAATATGCCGCTCGGCCTTCAACAGGCAAACCATCTCATTTTATGTCATTTACTGTCAGCTTTCGTTTTCATAAAAACATCGATATCAGAAAAACGCTTATCCTCCAGTCATAAAAAAGCCGATTGTTAAACAGAAAAAACCGCCTAAATCATAGAGATACAGCAAGATACGCCTTTGTCTAACCTCCGGCATCTTGTTAGGGGCATGGCCCCTAAGACCCCCGGAAAACCGCATAAATGCGCTCAATTGTCTAACATGTACAGCAGACTGTCATGGCCATGTTTTACATGTAAAGCGCTGCCTTTTTGACGTGCTGTACGTGTTACACAGTTTCATTGATCTTTTGCTTCTTGCAAAAAGCATAGAACTGGACTGCCGGGACTTCTTTCAGCGTCCAGTCATCTTTCGGCAGATCTGCAAACAGGCTGATCATGGTCCTTCCTTCACAGATGATGTAGACTGAATTTTCCTCCGTCGGATACATTCCTGCATTTTTCAATTTCCGGATCTGCTTAAACACTCCCCCATCAAGCGGCTTTTTGCATGATAACAGGAAAATCTGCCACGGGCTTTTCCTGGTGAGGATCCCATTTCTGCTCAACTGTGCAATAAGGCGCAGCGTCGCCAGCTGTTCGGATAGCGGTTCTTTCACCAAAGCGCCCTGGTATCCAAGACTCAGCACTTTTTGTATTTTCATAATATAATGCCTTGCCCCCTCAGCTACGGCGGTAGAAAAAGCTGTTTCCGGTCCGGCTGTAGATTCCTGTTATAGATATCCCGTCGTCTGTTCTAAGGTATATCATTGCCTCTTTCCTGTCAGGATCAATCTCATACCCCGTAACCTGGACACTGTCCACATTCCTGTGACCGTTTTTGTAAAGATAGTCATACAGACTGTACTGCAGATCATAGCGGTTGTTGATATAATTCAGCAGTGTCTCAGGAATGCCCTTTACAGACAGGCGTGTCGCATCATAGGATCTCTCAGTTGTACGCTGCGTCGGCTGTGCGTTCTGTCTGATTTCCGGCTGCGTAGTGCCTGGGACGCTGGCGACCTGCTGAGAGGAACCTGTACGGTTTTCATGAGAACTGGCATTCTCTTCTTCTGGCATCAAAGCCAGGATGTACTTATCCGGGTATTCTTTGTACCAAAGGACAAGCAGTCCCAGATTAGTGTTCCCTTCGATCACTGCTTTCCAAGCATATGCACCGCCCGCAGAAGTTTCGATCTTTTCTTTGAAACGGATTGCAGATGCCTTGATCCCTTCTTCATTCAGAAAGTATCCTGCAGCCTTAATGAAAGATGATTCTGAATATCCGCTCCCCGCAATTCCTTCTTCGTCCGGCCACATAACACGGATCCTGCCGGTAATGGTTTTTCCTCCGATTTCTCCAAATACAGTTTCCTGCCAGGTATGGTCATTACTCCCCTCTGTCTCTTCACGATGGTTCCTTGCATCTTCAGATCTGTCTTCGATCCTTTCGGCATCTTCTTCCGTCTGCTCCATGACAACATACTGTTTTGTTGTCGTCTCCTCTGTATCCGGTGCTTTTATGTAGTTGCTGAAAAACCAGATAACACTCCCAATCATGATCAACGCAGCGCAGCAGCCGAGCATCAGATACAGGAAATGTCCAATCTGAGTAAGGCCAAAAGGATCCTCCGGATCTATCGCTTCATCCCCGAAAATATCTCTCGTCTGATCCTGCTTTTTCTCCTCTTCCATTTCATCCAGTTCTTCAAAAACACTGCCTTCCGGCATTTCCTCTTCAAAGTGCTCTTTGTCCGTTCCGGCAATATCAGGATTAGTGTCGCTGATTAAAGGAAGGACCTCCCGCATGGGGAGGCCCTCCTTTCCATATATTGTTCTCTTTTTCATTTTCCCAGCTCCTTCCGTTTTTCATCACAGGCCGCTGAAGCGAAAACTGTTCTTGGCCTTGTCATAGGTTCCCTCGATAGCACCGCCTGAAGACAGTGTTATACGGAACTGCGCAGTCTTTTTCTCAGGATCGATGCTGTAAGAACTCATGGTCCCGACCACCTGGCCGGTTAGGCCTTTGCTCAGAATGTATTCAAATGTCTTCCCATAGAACGGTTCTTCGCCGCCTACAAATTTCAGAAACACTGTCGATACCTGCATGATGTCAAATGAGGTTTCTTCTGTAACTGCGTTCGCACTGCCATAGCTGCCATAACTTCCATACCCCGAACTGCTTCCGGGTGATCCGGATCCTGCAGCTGATGTAGTCTGTGCCTGCGTCTGGGGTTCTGTCTGCACCTGCGTTTCTTCTGATGGCTTAGTGAAAACGAATGCATTTTCCCGCTTGTAATAGGCAGCCAGTACCTTCCACTCTTTGTCATGATTGAAGTAAACATAGTGGAAGACCTTATCGGACTCCTCCTCTCCTTCATACGGTTCCTCTGAAAATGTAACATCCCTTACGTTGCTATATTCAGAATCCGGTGCATCAATACGAAGGTCATCGCCCAGTGCCTGCAGGAAAATGCGGTCATCAAACATTCCACTGTAAGAGGCAATGATCTCGGCAGTCAGTCCGTGGAGCCGAAGCCCATACGGCGGTTCTTCCTCCTGCGTTTCTTCCTGTACAGGTTCAGTCTGTTTCTCCGTCTGTGCAATCCTGCTGAAGCTGAAGTTCATGATGATATCCGTGTGCGGCATTACAAAATTGATTCTCTTGGAATTGCCGGCGGCATCATTGACCAGGTAATTCTCCTCACGTGTAATATTGCTTGCGTCATTGATCTTGAGATCTGAGAAGGTTCGCCCTGCAAGCGGCGTGACCAGCATGGTGATCATTTCATCTTCTTTTGCTTTCAGGTGGACCTCTGAATCATTCTCTTCAACCAGATAGTTCTCATCAAACTCGATGTTTCCGCCGACAGCTTTGTAGATCAGAATCTCGTGCGAAGCAGTGATGTTTGTTGTGTCCTCCGGTACATTCCTGCGGCGGTTCCGGTTGATGATGCCCAGCACTATGAGCAGTGTGATCACGGCCAGGATGACTGCGATCGTGATATAAAGGGCCTTGCGATCTTTTTTCTTATACATATCCGTTAACCTCTCTTTCATTCGTGGTAAGCATAGATACTGTAGAAATCATGTTTCTTGCTATAGGAAGCATAGTAGTAAGCCAGTTCATCCTGTGACCTTAACAGGATCTGGCATGTCACCTGTGTCTCATCATTACTGACAAAATCAGCAATATCGATCTCATCAATCGTGATGCTGTCCCCATAGACGGAGAACATGTAATCTGCGACAGCCATAACAAAAGCAGCCTCCCGATCTCCAATAAAGATCTCGTATAGGCCGCTCTTTGTTCCTTCCACCTTCGGATGAAATGCATCCCTGTATGCCTGAAGCTCTTTGTCCAGTTTCGTTTTTGTATTCTCAGTTTCTCCAGGACCCGCTCCCGTTTCAGTCTCTATTGGAGGCGCTTCCTGTGACTGGTCGATCCCCGTCAGCCTGAATGGGCTGTTCCGGTTATTCGCCGTATCAGCCATCTCCGATTCTGTCTCATCCTCCTCTGTCTGAATCTGCAGAATCTTGCTGATGACAAGACTTGATCCGGCACGAATTACAAACGGGAGAAGAAAAGTCATAACAAGGATGCCAGCCAGAATAAGCACGTACCTGGCAAGTCTTTTGTTTCTCATCTCAACTCCCCCTCTCAACTTCCGAAGAACCAGTTTCCGCCGATCTGTACGGCGTCGTTGCCTGTGGTCTTTCCCTTAGTGCTTCTGAAGCTCGTATACGTATGGTTCCTGATTCCACGAACCAGGCAATCTTCAACTGCCTGTTTGACATAATCCGGCACATTACCGCCCAGGCGCGGACGCCAGTAATCATCAAGGCTGTAACAATACTGTCCGGGAGCAGTGAGCTGTGTAAGTGGGTCGCTGCCCAGATAGCCCCAGGTCGGTGATTCGCAGCGGTTGACCGCTGAAGAGATCACTGCCAGTGCGCCTTCATAACTCCCATTGTCTTCCTGTGCAACAATCGCCCAAATCAGTTCCAGCTGTTCCTGCGTATATCCGACACTTCCTGCGGGTGCACTTGATTCCCTGACAGACAGCAGTGTGAAATACAGCGAACGGTTCTCCTGGGGTGCGACAAGTTCGTCTGCATAGATTTCCGATCCCTCGCCTTCATTCTCAAGAATCGTATCAGCAGCGCTTCCAGTGAGCAGGTTGTCATAACGGATAAAGCCACGTACATTGTCAGACTCCACGAAGTACCATCCATTCGTTCCTGCGGCAAGAACATATACAAGACAGCCGGAAGTACCAACTCCAATGGGGCGGGATCTGTCATCCGCATACTCATAGATCACGCCGGAGCGGATCATCAGTGCCTCGTGTTTTCCAGCCAGTACCTCATGCACCGTTGTATAGGTATAGGTGTAATTGTCATTATCAGCCGGTGTGCTGAATGACACAGCTTCTGCCATAGCGGCCGCATCTTCCGTATCGTCCTCCAAAACTATTTCATCATCCATAAGAAGATTCTTCTCACAGATAAATCCTCTTACCTCACCGGACTCCACAAAATACCAGTCATTCTTCTTTGCCAGAAGATACACGATACCACCTGCAGGTATTTTTCCGACTGCGGCGGAATTCTCACTGGCATCCTCCCTGATCAGTCCTGAAAAATCCTGTGTGGTCGTCGCCGGTTTCTTATCAACCTGTGTGAACCTGAAGTCCCTGAAAGACCTTCCTGCATCGCTGTTTTCGCCGGTATAAGACACCGCATCCGGATCGCTCTCCATCTGCTCTTCATCCGTCTCCATATCCTCACCGCCATCCACTTCACCTGCATCTACAATCTCCTGATCCACCCTCCCTTCTGTAGGATTCTCCGGGATTGCCGTTGAATGGTTGTTCTTTGCCGAGTCTGTTACCGGAGCAGGTACACCATTATCTGGAGCTGCAGGACTGTTTTCCTGCGGTGCAGGCACTTCTGTCTGCGGCGTGGGCGCTTCAGTCTGCGGTGTAGGCGCTTCGGTCTGCGGCGCAGGTGCTTCAGTCTGCGGTGCAGGTGCCTCGGTCTGCGGCACAGGCGTTTCCGGCTGCGGCGCAGGTGCCTCGGTCTGTGGTGCGGATGTCTCCGGCTGCACTGCGGGTGCCTCGGTCTGCGGTGCAGGATCCTGTGTTGTCACCGTCGCCATCTCTGTAGTCTGCTGTTCCTGTTCTGTTTCCTGTGCCAGGTAGACATTTCCTGCTGCCTGCGCGATCATGATTCCTGCTGCCAGGATTGCAGCTGCTGCTTTTCTGTATTTCATCATTACATCTTCCTCCTTAGTTTCCAAAGAACCAGTTCCCGCCGATCTGAACCGCATCAGGACCGGTCACTTTTCCCTTCGTACTTCTGAAACTTGTAAACGAGTGATTTCGGATCCCTTTTTCCAGGCAGTCATTGACAGCCTGTTTGACGTATGCCGGAACATTTCCGCCAAGCCTCGCTTCCCAATAATGGTCCATGCTGTAACAGAACTGCCCAGGAGCCGTTAACTGCTGCATGGCTGTACTGCCAAGGGATCTCCAGTTTGGGGACTCTGTCCGGTTCATGGCACAGGATATAACCGCAAGTGCACCTTCATAGCTCCCGTTGTCTTCCTGTCCCACAATTGCCCAGATCAGTTCCAGCTGGCTTTTTGAATATCTGGTCGGATCTACCCTGTGTCCGCCTGTTCCGATACCAGCTGCACCTACATCCGGAAGGATCCGTCTTACTTCCCATTGCCTTCCGTCATTTTCAACTTTTCCCCAGCAGACACCTCTTCCTGCCGTCTCCGGGCTGACGTTGGCCGCGCCGCCGCTGCAGTGTATCATCTTCCCATCCCCCGCATAGATTCCCACGTGTGTTGAATAGTGGTGCCCGATCTTTCCGGTATAAAACAGGATGACATCTCCCGGCAGCGCTCCTTCGAGTGTATTGGTACAAAGGACCGTGCCTGCCTTGTCTTCCATGACATTGGTATTGCCGCCGATCTCATATCCGAAATGAGAAAACACTCCATGTACGAAACCGGAACAGTCCGTATAGTCCTGCCAATCCGTTTCATAATTTCGTCCGGCGCCCAGGATATACTTTGTCACGCCGATCCATTCCTTCGCGTAGGCTACGATCTCCTCCCCAAATGCAGCGTATGTAACTTCCTGCGAAGTGCTGGTCACGCTCACTGTGGACATCAGGAGGCAAAGCATGATAACAAGAAGCCCGACTGGTCCTAATACCAGAAGGAATTTCAGCCTGCTTCCGGAGATCACCGCCTTTTTCACCTGTGCGGCTGTCTCAGCAATCCGCCTGGTAATATTTTTTGTTGAAACTGTCAGGAACTCTTTTACTCTCTCCCTCTCTGCCTGCTCTGCCGCCCATTGCTCTTGCATTTCCCTTTTCTGCTCTTCGCGTGCACGGGATGTGCGCCCAGCGGCAGCTATTCCCTTTCGAAGCTCCCTGAGAAAAACAGCATGCCTTGGATCCTTTCCTGGTTCCCTGCCCCTGTCTGCACCTTTATCGTCTAAGTCCGGATGCATCTCTTCGCTCCTTAATTGCTGCATCGAAGCATGGCCGGCAGGATCATTTTCTCTCACCTGCGCCTCTTTGTTGTTTTCAGACCGCCTGAAGAAGGAAACCATCTGTTCTCTCCTCCACTTCTTCTGATCTGCACTGGCCAGGCTCGTTCTTCCGTACACGTGATGGTTTCCTGTATCCTGGACTCTTCTCCGGTTTCTGGATCCTGTGGCATGAGAAAAGCCATTCTCCGGTGCATTTGCATCAGAAGAATGGCTTATGTATGTTCTCTCTGCTCTGTTTTTCGCTTTCCTGATCAGTGCCTTCTGTTTTGCAGGCGGAAGCTTTTCGAATGTTTCAATCTCCCTGTCAGAAAGGCTCATGACCACATCATCCGGAATGCCGTTAATGCTGCCTTGGGCATAGGAGCCTGACGATTTTCTGCCGGATTGTGCACCGCTTTTACCCGTTCCCGGGGACGCCCTTGTCCTTTTTGCAGATACAGGACGTCTCCCTTTTCTCCTCACGCCATCCCTGCTGGATCTGACCTGCCGCTTCCTGAGAGAAAGGGTCGATGCGTCTCTGATCTTACGAATCTCCATTGTATTCTGTCCCCTCCTCTCGTGTTCTTCTCTCTGATATCTTCCTGAAGTATTCTTCCCCGTTGCCAAATTCATTATCCAGAAGCTTTTTCTGTTTCCTGCTGATCTCATGGAAATTGGTGTTGAGGAGTTCATACATAAGTCCATCCTTCGGGATCCTGGAATCGAGGGGAATGATCTTCTCCCCGAATTTGATAAGCCCGCATCCGCTCGGCGCGTTGGTAAGGTACTGCATCAGATTTGAGGAGATTCCCAGCTCATTCTGCAGAAGGTCTCTCTCTGCTTCCTTCAGGTTGTAAAGGATCAGGAATTCACTGTTGCACAACATCGCCTCTGCGGCAGGGTTTGCCACAAGGTCTGCTACATTCTGTGTGATAGCTGTACAGAACCCGCCAAGCTTCCTCACTTCCCTCCAGATTTTCTCAAGAATTGCTGCAGAGTACGAACTGTGTGTCAGTTCATGGGCCTCATCCACAAACAGGTAAGTGGGATCCCCGTTCTTTGCGTTTCTTCCAAATTCGGAGCGGATGTTTTCAAGCATAATCGTTACTCCAATTCCGGACTGGCTGCGGTCCATGCCTTCCATCGCATATACGACCAGATCATTGCTGACCTTAATGTTTGTATGCTTTGCGAACATATTCATAGGGCCGTTGACGAACAGTTCCATGGAAAGTGCCAGATCCTGCGCACGCTCTTCCGGCTGCATTTTCATCGTCTGGTAGAACTCAACCAGCGTCGGCTCTTTGAACCCCTTCTTTCCAAGGCCCTCAT
>CADBQK010000273.1 GCA_902796775.1 uncultured Lachnospiraceae bacterium | reverse complement strand
TGTGATTCCCAGAAAGCATTTCCGCCTTCGTTCTTTTTAAACGCAACGAGAAGAACCTTGTTGATCCCCTCTTTTTTCAATGCTTCAACAGCCAGGTCGACGAGTTTATTCCCGATTCCCATCCTCCTGCAATCCGGCGATACACAGGCATGCTGAATGATTCCTCTTCTCCCGTCATGTCCGCAGAGAATAACACCGACTACCTTTTCATCCAGTACGGCAACATATGAAGTATTTGGATTCCGTTTAAGATATTTCTCGATTCCCTCGCGTGAATCATCTTTATCATTCAGTCCGTTTCCGCATTTGATCCACAGATCGTAAGCAGCCTCATAGTCATAAATTGTCATCCGTCTGTATTCCAACATATTCTCCCCCTCCAAGATATTTATCTTCAAACAAAAACATCAGCGTTCTATATGTGTCATAGATTTCTTCCGTATGGGCATCGATCCATTGTGCTGTCACTTTTTGTTTCTCTTCGCTATCATATCCCGCCTCAATCACTATCGCCATCTGCTCGTGCCCGTTTTGTTTCAGCCATTTAGTGGCTCGAAGAACATTTTCTTTGGTATTGTCTTTATAGAAGTTTTCATAAAAAGTCGCAATCCCCTCATAGCATCTCTGAAAGTCAATCGAAAACAATTGATAATATACGTTAACAATATCATCCTGCAGGCTTTTGAGATATTCATCTTCCAAAATGGCTTCCGCAAAGTCGCCCAATGCATCGATATCTTCATCCTCTTCCGGATCCGGTCCCGCGCCATATGCAGTAATGCGGTCCGATCTCTCCGGCATCTTTCTAAGGCATTCCATAATGGCAGCAAATTCTTCCTTATTGGATATAGATCTACTCATAGTCTATCCTTTCGCCACCATTTCACCAGCCACTGCCTCAGCAAATTCTTCAATGCCGTCGCAACCAAACCATTCACTTCTCATATCGGCTTCATACAATCCGTTCATACCAAATTTGCCGATAAGATATTCCCATCCTTCTTTTGTAATATTCGCCTCCAGTATCTGACAATAATCAAACAATCTCACCACATCGTCAACTGTTTGCATATCATCTTCCGTATATATGGTTCCATTTGGTAATGGATATATCCTGTATGCGATCTTCATAAAAAACTCCTATCTGACCTGTATATCCCCCTCATTTTAGCACATGATACTCTGCGATATCAATGTAATTATGCATAGAAATAGCGTTCTGTTTGCAGAACGCTATATTCACTAATTTCATCTGTATAGGATTCTTCGGATGGTATCACGTGAAAGTCCGTACTCCTCGCTCAGTTCCAATATCGTTTTCCCTTCCCGATGTTTTCGACGGATTTCCGCATTTCTTTCGACATAATAATCTCTGGCGCCGGATTTTTCACCCCATTGTTTCTTTTCGGCTCTTTCCGGAATATAGACCAGTTCCCCGGCGGAATACTTTTGGATTTCCTTTAGCAGTTCATCCGGAAAGATATCTGCAGCATTTCGATATCTCATACGCTATTCCACCTTTTATGATCTTGCCCGAAGAAATTCATCTACAGATGCATAGGATGCCACTTCCGTCTTATGTCCGGCAAGTATATCAATGATCTTCTTCTCTAAAGCATCCGCGCGTTCCTGCAGTTTTGACAGATCATTCGCATCATAATAATCCATAAGGTTCATTTCCTCTACGCCAAATTCCTGTGCTATATAGAGAAGTTCCTGCTGCAGATACCCTGCATCGCAATATGCTTCTTCTGCCATATTTTTCTTAACAAAGTATCGGATCCTCTTCCAGGTAAGACTGATCTCCTGATACCACCCGGCAAATTCATCGTAGTTTACTGCTGTTGATCCCTGTGCAGCTTCTGCCGGTTCTCTCTTAAGGATAAACTCTCTGACGGACTTAAGCAGTTTCAGGATCACTTCCTTTACTTTTTCCGGATCCTTTGTACGGATCAACTCTTCTGCCTTTTCAAAAAATCCTTCCGGCACTTCCTTCATCTCCGGGCAGTGATAGATACGGCTGTCCGGATCATCACATAAAGCCTGCTTTCTGCTGACGATAGGTTCTTCCGCATATGTATGGTTCAGGACCGCTACCGCCTTCGAAAGGAAAAGATGTATAAAACCCGCTTCCGTTACAACGCGGTACGTCTTATCCTCAAAGATGAGAGATCGATAGACCTCCATAGCCTTATCCATATACTCAAGTGCTTTTCCATAGATAAACTCAGGATTACC
>CADBQK010000272.1 GCA_902796775.1 uncultured Lachnospiraceae bacterium | reverse complement strand
GCCTACCACTCCCGATGCAACCGCTTATCTCCAGGAGAACGGTGTCGCATTCTTCCCCGGAAAGGCAGCTAACGCAGGCGGCGTAGCCACCTCCGGTCTGGAAATGAGCCAGAACTCCGAGCGTCTGTCCTGGAGCTTCGAAGAGGTCGATGCCAAGCTGGAAGGCATCATGCGCGGGATCTATCATGCCTGCGATGACGCTGCACGCGCTTACGGCCATGAAGAAAACTATGTCATGGGCGCTAACATCGCCGGCTTCCTGAAAGTCGCCAATGCTATGATGGCTCAGGGTGTTGTCTAAAAACTGTATCAAACAATAATAATACCGGACTGCAGTGCATCATATCAATGTGCTGCAGTCCGGTTTTCTTTGCTCAAATCTCCTGCCTGTCAAGTCGAATCAGCAGAGCAAGATGATCCGGATCACTTACATATTTCATCTCTGCCGTCGCTGAACGGATCATCTTAAAACAGATGTTTTAGTAGAGTCCGTATGCATAATCATTATTGGGAATCGTAAAATTCAGCCCCTGGTTCATAAGAGCCTCCTGCTGAGCTTTGATCTTTTTGACCATACTCTTTTTCACTTTCATCTTCTTATACTCATAAGTATAGACACTCACAATCTTATCTCCGTTTGAATCCTCCTCATTCTCTTCCATTTTGGTGAGCAGGCCCTTCTTATTATAAGTGTTCTTAGATTTACTTGTTGAGGTATAATCTTCCGACTTATAAACCATCGTTCCCGATGAACCCTTTTTGTCATAAGTGATCTTCACACTATCCCCGGTAGTCTTGTTCACCTTTTCCACAATACGGCCCTTTTTATCATAGCTATAGCGGATATCATAGGTAACCTTTACACTCTTCTCCTGCTTGTCATCCCATACACTGCCGGCAGCCGTTTCTTTAACGACCTGCTTTTTACTATTGAACTTGTAAACAGAGTGGAATCCATCATAGGCAAATTTTCTAGTAGAACCATCCAGATATGTGGTGTCAACCTTGCAGATCTTACCTTTTTTATTATAGGTGTATTTGCGCACCTGCCACTCATTGAGCTTGGTCTCATAGGTCTTCAGACGGCCTTTTTTATCATACGTAAACTTCATCTTGACCGTACCATTTCCACGAGTACCGGATTTGAGCATCCCCTTCTTATTATAGGAATACTTGTGGACTGGTATTGTTTTCCCATCTTCCGTTATGTAATTAATTCCAGTCAGTACGTATACAGTCTTTTTGGAAGCGGCCTCAGCCTGCCTTGCCGGGAACAGGATAAAGGACATAAGCATCAACAGAACCATCAGTGCAGAAATAAAAGATCTCTTTTTCATTTACTCGTTCTCCTTTCAATAATAACAATTTCTGTAAGTGTTTCTATAGCTTTCTCCCCGGCCGCATCATCAGCTTTTCGACCAGATAACTGTATATCTCTTCGTAACGCTCCGGCCAGTTGTCGCAGATTGCAATCGCCATCTGCTCAGAGGGGACATGGAAGGTCAGGTCTGAAATAAACTCTCTGGTCCCCCGGACCTCGCACACGACCTTGTAATCCTTCTCCCCCAGTTTTACATAGTCCGCTGTAATATCATTCTCATTGCGGAAACGGTATTTATGCTGGCTGATAAACTCGTCGATTTCCTGCAGGATCTCATCAGACACCAGATGCCGGAAGGCCTCCAGCGTATCCCGCCCATTGCGGGTGATGGAATAATATGAGATATTGTAGATCCGGTTTGCCAGCACCAGCCCGGTATCAATCAGGTCCGCCAGTGCCTGCTGGACATTAAAATACCCTGTATACCCCTTCTCCAGGACAAACTGTGTGAGCTGGTCTCCTGTCAGAGGAAAGTCCACACAGGAGAGCATATACAGAATCATCAGCTTATACAACGTCAACGGTTCAGAGACCATCTTTCTTCCCTCTCATCTCCTACCAGCCAAGAAGCATCGCATAGAGCTGCTCATAATCCCTTGCGGAAGACTCCCATGAATAATCCACCTTCATTGCTCTCTCTGCAATGTCATCCCACTGCTCACGATGATCGTAGTACACATTCTTGGCATACTGGATCGTCCCCAGCATCTCATGGGCATTGTAGTTTGCGAAACTGAATCCCGTGCCGGTGCCTTCATACTCATTGTACGGCTGCACCGTCTCTTTAAGTCCGCCGGTCTCCCTGACGATCGGTACCGTGCCGTATCGCAGCGACATCAGCTGGCTGAGTCCGCAGGGCTCGAAGAGTGACGGCATCAGGAATGCATCACAGGCTGCGTAGATCCGGTGGGAACGGGTATTGTCATACATAATGCTCGCGGAAACACGATCTTTATACTTCCACTCATAATAGCGGAACATGTTTTCATACCTGGCCTCGCCGGTACCGAGAATGACAAACTGCGTATCCTCCTGGCAGATATCTTCCATCACATAATCGATCAGGTCCATACCCTTCTGATCTGTCAGCCTTGAGACAAG
>CADBQK010000271.1 GCA_902796775.1 uncultured Lachnospiraceae bacterium | reverse complement strand
CCCCCAGCCGAATGTTTACCAGTTCTTCAACACGGATTGCTGTATCATAAAGCAGGATTAAAATAAAGCGATCCCGATTCCCTTTGTGTGTATGGGCAGGGCTGTCCAGAAACGCTGTAAGATCTGTAGCATCAATTACAGGACGTTGAACTTTTGGGATGGAAGCCGAAGGAACCCTTTCTGCAATCAGATAAATCGGAATTATAGAAGCATCTTCATCCGATACGTATTCAAGGTATGACCTGATCGCTGCAAAGCGGCAGTTTATCGTACTGGCACCATGCCCAAGGGTGCATTCCATGTACTGTTTGTACTCTAATAGCAATTGATATGTACACTGAACAAAGGTAAATGATAGCGGGGACATCATCCTCACAACCGAAATATAGTCATAGAACCTGGACAGGCCGGTTTTGTACTGTTTGACGGTATGCCTGCTCCGACAGGCCTGTTTTGGAAGAAATGTTTCCAGAAAGTCATAAGTCTTTGAGAAAAACAACTTTTCAAAAGCTATATCTGTTCTGCCCTTACTCATAATCCACCTCCGGAATAACTGTCTGGGAAGTTTTATCCAAAGACCGGATTGATTCAAACAACTTCTCTGAGGTGTGATAATAGTAGTAAATTTCCTGAACAGACTTATGTCCCACAAACCGAGCCAGGTAGGGAAGCATCCTTTCCACGTCTGTTCCCTGCCGTGTCCACATATTTATTCGGTCAGTTATGAAGCTGAAGCGCAGGTCATGTACTGTCGGTTTATTGTTGCATTCTTTTGAAAACGCCGTCCTGTTCCAAAACCGGTTAAAAGCTGTATCAACAGTTGTGTTTGGTAGAGGTTTTGCCGGATTTCTTCCAGGGAAAAACCATTTCGGCTGTCCGCTAAGTAACGTACAAATATAGCTGCTATAATCCTGGCATAAGCAAGTTAATTCTTCACCCATGTAAACAAGTCGGTCTTTATGCCCTTTTGCATCTAAGATTGTAAGGATTCCCTGTGTAACATTCACGTTTTCGAAGGAAATCCCGCAGGCTTCAGAATTACGCAGCCCGCAGCAATAAATCATCCTGAATAAGACTTTATACTCATCCGCAATTCTGTGTGCATAAGGAGCGGCCACTCTCGGAACATAAGAATCAACCTCATGGAAAAAACCTGCCCGCTCATCGTCTGTGATTAAATGTGGCAACACGGTTTCCGTTTTCAGACAGCTTTTTGGCAGGTAGACTGGAATTCCCATGGACATCATGTACAGAGAAAGCTGCCTCACTACAGAGATTCGTTTATTATGATTAGCGATTCCTTCAGAAACGGATTGTTCACACCAGTCGGAGAGAAACTCTTTTGTATAAGCAGGTGTATCCAAACCATTGTTAATGCAATAATCATCAAAACGGAGGAGAATTGCCTCTTCAGTACGATAATCATAACCAACAGCCCGTTTTTCCATTATCATACCGGAGATTTGCTCCGACAGCACGCTTTTGAAAGTAATAGGAGATTTTTCCTTCATCGGCCAAACCTCCCTTCCATGCGTATGGACCGCTCTCCAAGATCCATGCAGCAGAGCTTCATACGGCTTTCATCAAGGGACAGGTATTTATGGACGTTAGCCCGGTCCCTATGTCCGAGCATTTCCTTTACTTCATCCGTATCAGCCCCGCCTTGGAGTTTGTTAGTGGCGAAAGTTTTCCTTGTCACATGGAAACCGGATCCTGCTACATTGCGTTCTGGAAGCGCTTTTTCCAATGCCATGGCACATGCTGTTGTTGTTTCGAGCTCGCAATAAGGCGCCCTGGATCTCAAAAATACTTTAGGGTTGCCTGAAACTGGCCGTTCTTTGACAATGTAACGGTACAGGGCGTTTGCTACATCAGACGGCATGGGAAGATACAGCTCATAGCCTGTCTTCTCTTGTACAAAGCGAATGGAAACATCCTCCCAGTTGATATCGCCGATAACAAGGTTGATGATATCAATCCCCCGAAGTCCCATGTACAGCCCAAGCTGGAGTATCGCCTTCTGCCGCAGGGAGATATCATCTTTATCCGCGTCGAACAGGTTCTTGAGCTGGTCCTGCTCTTCCTCTGAAAGGACAATGACGAGGGTCTCTCTGGGAGCATTCACGCTTGGAAGTGCAAGGAATAAAAACGGGTTACTGAGGGCACTCCGATCTGCGAGAAACAACAGGAATCTGCGTATCCTGGAATTATAGGCATTTTTCCCTGCAGGAGTCTTGTGTTTGTCCTCCAGATTGAATTGTTTTACATGAAGGCTCGTTACCTGTGAAAACGAAGTAATACCGACCTGATCGAGAAAGAAGCAAAACCTGCAGCAGCTGCTTCCCATCATGCTGATCGTGCTACGTGCCATGTTTTCTGCTTTTTTCTCGTTCAGGAATTCCCTGACATAACCGGAGCACCAACTGGGCAGTTTCTGCAGGAAGGTAGTTCTTGTAGAAAACACATTTCTCAAATCGATGGGAATTCCCGTCGCCACATGTCCGACCATGATCAGAACACGACGGATGCCAGAAGCTTCGGAAACGGATATTTGCGATTTTAAGGATTCCGCCCACAGGACACCGTGTTCAGGTATGTATTTCAACGAATTAACATCCATAAAAAGGTAAAACAGGTTTATCGCCTGGCGAATGGATGTAAGGCAGCCTTTGCCATATCCATTGTTTTGATGAACCTCAAATACGGTGTTTCCGGCGGCCAGATAATCCTCCAGTGAAAATACGTTATCAGCGTTGTCCTGTTCTTTCCTCCATCGTCCGATGACATCGGGAGTGACGGAATCCCAAAACCGAATCTTCCGCATTGCAATCCCTTTAACGAACAGGGTATATCCGTATGGAGCCGATCCTTTTTCATAAAGGTAACAAAGCAGGGAATTAAGCTTTGAATGCATCAGAGCCCTTACATGATACGTTCGAGCTTCCAGTGTGCGGCAGTACTTGAACAGCATGTCATATGAAATATCTGATATTTCAAGGCAACCCATCTCCTGGAAATAAGAAAAGATATCGCACATCTGATATCTGCAACCCATCAGAGAAACAGGGGACAAAGTACCATTTGCCGTACTAAAATCTTCGATGATCTGTTTGAAGCATTCCTGCAGGCAATGAAACCTGGCTTTTTCAGGATTAAAGTTATCATTCTGTACTTCTCCAGTCTGGTAAACTTCATCAAGTTTACGTAAAGCGGCTTTATAGAGAGCAAACGTTGAGTTACCCAGACTATTGCTTTGTTGCTCCAGCCAGTTGGCAGCAAACTCGGAAGAGAAGGATACGCCTTTCCGGTCCAGTTCATCGCCTAAGGAATTGTAGCAGGAAGAGTAAGCTCTCAATGTTTCTTTACCACGTCCTACAGTGACAAGATACTCGATAACAATGCCTGTGTTGGTCAGATACTGTTGTTGCATAAGAGGTCCTCCTTTCAAAAGATTACCTCATTATGCTACATGAAAACATGATTATCCGCACATTTTCAGAGGATTACCCGCATAACATCTGCATCCTCTGGAAATGTGCGGATAATAAAAACCTGCGGATAAGAT
>CADBQK010000270.1 GCA_902796775.1 uncultured Lachnospiraceae bacterium | reverse complement strand
TATGGCAATTCCCGCATCAGCCGGAATTGCATCATCATTCAGAACCTTATACATGTAATTAAGAGAATTCTCCCAGGAACGGAATTCCGCCTTAGGAGTATGCTTTCCCATTTTTGAAAGGATATTCTCTTCTATTTCCATGGCTATGGAATCTTTCTCACAACTGGCAAGGAAATCTGTTTTCAGTCCATCGTAAACAATCATTTATTTACATCTCCGGCAGGTGAAAAATATTATAGGTGCACATCGAATCCTTGATTTAGAACTTGATGTTATTATTTTCTGACGTACTTTGATGTGTAAAAGATACAAAAGAACTGCCTACTAAGTATGTTTTTTAAGTCTTATAGATGCTTTTGTCCGTCGGGCCAATAGTTCTCAAAAAAACGCTCTCCCATGATAATAGATTCTATATCTGTATCATTAATCAATAAATTTGTTACTCTTTCCGTACTTTTCCTTAAGCCTGTTTTCGTCCAGCTCTACCATAAGTTCCGCATATGCACGATTTAGTTCGGATTTTGACATATGCTTAGCCCAATCAAGGTATTTCTCATATTTCTTGGTTCTGCGCTCATCCTCTTCAGATTCAAAAACCGTCTTCTCTTTCTTGAATCTATCCACTTCGGATTCATCTACACAAAAAGAAACAGCCACGATATGTTTGCAGATAATCTTCTTACCATTAGCAAGTGGACAATTGCATGTGGATTTTCTGGGATGAGCCAAATCCAGATGGACTTTATATACCACATCACCGCTTCCAGCGACTGCCCCCTCATATGTTCCATCCTCATTTGGTTCACAGGACTTAACCATATTTTGTTTGTAGTATTCCATTCCTCTCCAGACAGATTTACTGCTGGCGATATCAATTAATGCCATTGTTTATCCTATTTATCAAATACGCTCTTAAAAACATCATAATTCACGCTTCCTGTTGGAGGAAGAAGTATTGCAAATTCAACCTGATCAAATACTTTAGGGAATTCAGCCAAAGCGGTCTTATACGCTCTGGCAACCACCTTGGGATCATTCTGAAACGCACCACAGCCAAATGCACCAAGAACCAGAATGTCCGCTCCCTTAGCCGCTGCGCAAGTCAGCATATGGATTGCACGCTTTACATGATATCCGAACAGTTCGGCATCATTCATATATGTCCCGTTTCCTACCAGTTCAGCATACTGATTAGACTTGCTTCTAAGGTCCGGAGCAGCGATAGTAATAACATCAACTGATACCCAGTCTTCTTTTGGCATTCTTTCAGGAAGATCCGTATCTGTTTTGCAGATGATGACTCCTTCGGCATACACAAGCGAATCTGATGCTTTGGAAGTATTCAAGTCATTGTGATGCTTATAAAATGAATCTCTCAGTGTTCTTCTGTATAAAAGAGGATAAAGGGTTGATGTTCTGCAAAGGCATTCCTCCTGGGCGCCTGCACCCTGCGTTACACCGCCGCCTGCATGAAAAGCATTGGCAAAATTCATTACGGCAATCTTAGCATCGGGATTCTCTTTATGAAGCCTCATGGCTGCCTGATAGCTCCTGTCACCGGATACGGTAATCTTCATATCCCTGGTCTTTGATGCATCAAATACCGGATAATCATCCTCATAGTAGATAGTGGTATTCTTCTTAGCGGCATCTACTGATCCAGAAAGATCCGGATCACTCTTAATCCAGTTCTGCGTATCTTCAAAAACTTTTATTCTTTCACTCTGTGTAGACATACGTACTTCCCCCGCCGGTTTAGCATTTTCCTCATGCCAATGCATATAGATATACTTTCTTTCCAAGTCACGATCTCTATATGCACTGTATTCACTCATCTGGCATCCATGGCAAATATCATCTGCCATTTCTGTAATAACATCGATCTTTTCCAGGTCTTTCTTCCATTTTTCTTCAATTGCATCATTTCCAAGCAATGCTCCCAGAATATTACCTGTAACAGCTCCTGTATTCTCACATCATAGATTTTTGATATATCTGCATTTCGGATATGAACTGCATCCATAGAACTGATTTCCGGCATTATCACCCTTCTTAGCTGTTCTGAGAACAAGTTTACTGCCACATCTGGGACATATTATTTCTGATTCATCTGTCGATTCCGTTTCTTCAATTCCCGGCATCTTTAATATCTTGCCTTGGGGTTCCTTATACTTTGTCTCTATGTTCTCTATATGAGCCGTTTTCACCTCACCTGAAACCTGGGTATTGGGATAGAGCTTTTCGTATATTTCGTTAATTCGATTCTCATCCAGTCTAGTC
>CADBQK010000269.1 GCA_902796775.1 uncultured Lachnospiraceae bacterium | reverse complement strand
TAGCTTGCCGAATACTCCTGTGTAAGTCCTGCATCCCCTGAGCTTACTGCTGCAAAAAGTTTCTTCTCAAGATCCGCCGGGTAGTCCGGTTCGTATGCGCACCCTACCGGGAGATCACTTGCATGTGCCACTCCTGTCTTGGAAAGATGCAGTGCGCTCAGTGCATCCTTATATGAATCGGCTGCCGCTTCTACAGGCTGCACGGTGCCTATCCCTATACGTACACTTATGCCGGTTTTGTTTTTCAGCTCCTCTATGAATCCCTCGCTTCTTTCTATTATCTTTACTCTGTCATCATATTCCATTCTGGGGGTTTTGACCGGAAAGTAACAGATTATCTTATTTGAAAGAAGAGGACCCGTGATGCAGCCAAGCCTTCCCCTTATCATATCCCTTATCCTTGTATATTCCGACTGTACCTTTATGCCTGATCCTACCGGATTCTCCGAGCCGGAATCCGTATCTACAAAAGAGAATACCATCATGTATCCGTGGTTTTCCCCGATCCCCAGAAGCTCCTTGTAATTCTCGGTTATCTCACGGCTCTCTTTGAAAAGGATCGAATATATGAAACCGCTTTCTATCACCGGCGTGACGGTTTCTATCTTTTCACGTATGGAAAGCTCCTGTCTCCTTTTTTCCTTTGCAAGGTCTATCTGCTTCATTGCCCTTCCGAGCACGTCCACTATCATTTCCCGGCTGAAGGGCTTGTTCATATAATCCATGACCCCGAGATTAATGGCTTCTTTTGCGTAATCAAACTTGTCATAGGCACTGAGGATTATAAAAATGGTGGAAGAATTTGATTTTCTTATCTCCCTCATTGCCTCGATCCCGTTTATCCCCGGCATCTGGATATCCATGAATGCGATATCCGGCCTGAAAGTTTCTGCCAGCTCTATCACGGCTCTCCCGGTTTTCGCAGTCTCTGTTTCGCAGAGTCCCGCAAATTCTTTTTCGATTATGAATCTGATGGAATCGGTGACGATCCCTTCATCGTCTGCAAGCATTATCCTGTACATTTATCCGGATCACTCCTCCTGCGGCACCGGGATAAGGATATCTACTATAGTGCCCTTATCCATGCCTTCACTGAATATATGCATTACTTCTTCTCTGTCATAGAAAAGCCTGAGTCTCGCCATCACATTTGCAATACCGACTCCGTTTGAATCCTTCATCACCGGATTCTCCCCGGCTCTTCCGCTCATTACTTCCTTTATGCGCTCGGCACTCATTCCTATGCCGTTGTCTTCTATCCTTACCCTTATAAGCCCCTGAAGTCTTTCGACTTTCAGCACTATGCGTTTCTCACGTTCGATATTCCTTATACCGTAGTTGACCGCGTTTTCTACGACAGGCTGAAGGATCATACCCGGGACCGGCACCGACAGACAGTCTTCTTCAAGCTCTTTGGAAAAATGAATGTCTCCCGAAAAACGGACATTCAAAATATGGATATAATTATCTACCAAAGCTATTTCCTGTTCAAGCGTTGTCTCCTTGTCTTC
The DNA here is from genome assembly GCA_902796775.1 of uncultured Lachnospiraceae bacterium. Next base: position 2,059 of record CADBQK010000269.1, on the reverse strand, counting down.
ACCTTTTATCCTGTAACGGAAAAAGGCTGCCACATTTTGCAGATAGCCTGAGGTTTTGTTCGCATCCTCGAGCATTGCCAGCTGTGCCCCTGCATTCAGGGTGTTAAAAAGGAAATGAGGGTTGATCTGTGCCTGCAGATACTTCAATTCTGCATCCTTAAGATGTGTTTCCATCATTATTTCCTTCTGCCGTACGGGATCCAGGATGTTATTTGTCATTACCGAAGTCAGCAGTATGCTTATCGCCGCCACGATGATTATGACAGACATCGTGACCAGGGCAAGAGATCTCAGCGATGCACGGAGCAGCGCGTACTTTTCCGAATTTCTCTTAAACTGCTCACTGTTCAGATTGTAAATATATGCGTTAATATAGCTGTATATCTTTTCAGATCTTTCAAAGCCTGCATTGTATTTTTCAACGACACGTCCCCTTTTTGCCTGGATCGTCTCATCTGCGACCGACAGATAGGTATCGGACAGCCCCTCTATATCCTGGATTATTGCCGTGGTATCCCGGCCCTGCCCCTGAAAGCTGAGCTCTGAGATATAATCCCTGTACTGCTGACATGCATCGAAATACTGCTCCATGGAGTCGGTGGATTTTGTGTTGAGGTAATCCGTCAGGCTGCTCCGCACCAGACTTAAGGCATCAGACATCTCTCCTATCGTTACATTGGTGGAGTATACCTCGTTTATGACATCTATGGCTCGGCTTATATATAAGAACAGAACGATATTTACGGTAATGATTATCATGGAAGTCACAACCGTGAGAGCCACCATGTTTTTCTGAACCGTCGATTTTTCTTTCGGGGAAGTCTCAGCCTTCATTTTCTTCCCCCTCCATTTCCTTCTCCTTCATGTAATCATCTATGTTTTCTACCGTTACCACCCTGATATCTGCAGGCATATATTCATTAACATAGCCGGATTCCTCGTATTCTTTCAGGGCATCTATGCAGTATCCTCCCATCTGTGCGGTATTCATGGTCACCGTGGCATAGATGATATTTTTCTGGATGGCAGACAGGATGGTGCTGTTCTCATAGAACCCGTATACCAGGGTCTGTCCTACCCTGTTGTAGTCGACAAGTGCCTGACAGACGCATGTTGTATATATCTCGTTCAGACATATTATCACTTCAGGGAGATCGTCATCTTTCATTATAAGTGCACTTATGCTCTCCTCAGCTCCAAAAGCCGATGTGTCCGGAACGGCCATAGTCTCAAGCTTGAAGCTCCCTGAGGCATCTGATCGGTCGATCGTCTCCCTTATTCCCTGGAAGATAATGTTCTGACTTGAATCCTCCGCGTCCGGACTCATGAGGACGAGCACGCGTTTTTGGTCATCCGTTGCTCTTTTGAGCAGTTCTTTTCCATAGTTTACACCCAGATCATAATATCCGAATCCGACGTAGGATTTTCTTGCCGAGGAGGTATTGTCACTGGCGACCGTTATCACAGGGATGCCTTTCTGGTCCGCAAGGTCTATAAGCTCCCTCATAGTATCACTTTCCCCTGCATCGACTATTATCCCGTCCACCCCTGCATCAATGGAAAGCTCCATCAGTTCGTATTTGTCCTTGGAAAGAGCCATATTGGCCCCCATGTTTTCCAGATAATCTCCGTTTTCCCCCGCTGCCTTATATGCTCCTTCAAATATCGATCCGTAAAATCCATCCTGTACATTTTCGCATATGAAGGCGTAATGCTTTCCTATGAGACTGGCTCCGTCATTTTCCTCGAACTCGCGGAACATACGGTTGCCGAAGTGTATGACACCGCCGATAGTTACAAGTGTCACCACCAGCATCAGCACCATTATTATCAGGGCAATCTTTTTATTATCCAGATTTTTCAATCAGGTCTCCTCACTTCTCCAGTCTGTATACGATCCAGGAGAGCACCACCAGTGCCGCAGTCTCCGTCCGCAGTATCCTTCGCCCAAGGGTGACAGGTGTGACTCCGGCTTCTTTTGCGGCTTCTATCTCTTCTTCTGCAAATCCTCCCTCCGGACCGATAAATACCGCTATGGAGTCTCCGTCCGAAATCTTTT
>CADBQK010000268.1 GCA_902796775.1 uncultured Lachnospiraceae bacterium | reverse complement strand
GAGGGCTTTGATGCCTGCCGCAAGATTGCCATCCTGGCTTCTCTGGCCTGCGGCCGGCAGGTGGACTATACAGAGATCCCTACAGAAGGAATTACCGGTCTGTCCCAGAAAGACTTTGCCTATGCCGATAAGCTGGGCGGAGACATCAAGCTTCTGGGAAGCTGTTTTTTCACAGAAGACGGCATGTATGCAAGAGTTGCCCCTGAAATGGTATTTCCGGAAGATCCTTTATGCAGCGTGAGCGGGGTATACAATGCCATTAAAGTCCGCGGTGATATGCTGGAAAATGTGATGTTTTACGGGCAGGGTGCGGGTTCTCTTCCGACAGCCAGTGCGGTAGTTTCGGATATCGTGCAGACTGTCCGGTGCCGCGGCAGGCATGTGTCGGTGAAATGGGAAGAAGAAAAAGCTGTCCTGGCGGACGGGAAGCAGTTCCCTGCCAGATTTCTGGTCAGGCTTTCCGGAGATCCGGAGAGCAAAGAATGTGGACCGCTGCTGTCGATTGGCGGCCGGATCGTGCTGGCTGACGATCTGAATGGTGAATACGGGATCCTGACGGAAGAAATCACTCAGGCAGCCTTGGAAGAAAAGCTGGCGGGCATAGAGAATGTTCTGTCCTGTCTGCGCGTAAGAATGACAGGAGAATAATGACAATAAACGGGAAAGGGCGTACAGGAAATGCAGATCGAGGAAGTGATCAGTTCTGAGCTGGGGATAGAGACCTGGCAGGTAACAGCCGTAACGAATCTGATCGATGAGGGGAATACTATTCCTTTCATCGCCAGATACAGGAAAGAAAAGCATGGGGCCTTGAGTGATGAGGTGCTGCGCAATATTAATGACAGGCTATCTTACCTGAGAGGGCTTGAGGACCGTAAAGAGACCGTGCTCTCTGCAATCCGCGAGCAGGAGAAACTGACTCCGGAGCTGGAGAGCCGGATCCGGGCAGCTATGACCCTCGTTGAGCTGGAGGATCTGTACCGGCCTTATAAGCCCAAGAGGCGTACCAGAGCTATGATCGCAAGAGAGAAAGGTCTGGCACCCCTTGCCCAGATGATCCTGGAGCAGACAATTGATGTGCCGGTGCTGGAGGAGGCACAGAAATATGTTTCTGAAGAGAAGGGTGTGGCCGATGCGCAGGAAGCCCTTTCTGGAGCCTCAGACATCATTGCGGAGGAGATCTCCGATAATGCAGCATTCCGGCTCCACATCCGCAAACGTTTTGAAACGGATGCGGTCATTGTCTCAGAAGCAAAAGATTCTGATGTACAGTCTGTGTATGAAATGTACTACGAATTTTCTGAAAAGGCAGCTAAAATTGCCGGCCATCGTGTCCTGGCATTAAACCGCGGCGAAAAGGAAAAGATTCTGAATGTTAGCGTAGAGGCGCCGGATGACCAGATCGTTTTGTGGCTCCAGAAGCAGATCATAAAAAAGGAAGAGCCCTATTGTGCACCGGTTCTCAGGGATGCTGCTCTTGACAGTTATAAACGGCTGATCCGTCCTGCGGCTGAAAGGGAATTGCGTTCTTCCCTGACAGAGAAAGCCCAGGAAGGAGCGATGGAGGTCTTTTCCAAGAACCTCAAGCAGCTTCTGATGCAGCCGCCTGTAGCCGGGAGGACTGTTCTTGGCTGGGATCCGGCATTTCGGACCGGCTGTAAGCTGGCGGTTGTCGATCCCACAGGCAAGGTGCTTGATACGGTCGTTATTTATCCGACAGCTCCGCAGAATAAGATCGAGCAATCCAAAGAAATCCTGAAAAGGCTGATCAAAAAATACGGGATTTCCCTGATCTCGCTTGGAAACGGAACGGCTTCCAGAGAGTCCGAGGGAGTGATCGCGGATCTCATCCATGAGATTCCCCAGAAAGTATCCTATGTAATCGTAAGTGAAGCAGGAGCCTCCGTGTATTCTGCCAGCGAGCTTGCGACCAAGGAGTTTCCGGAGTTTGATGTTGGACAGCGGAGTGCAGCATCTATCGCCAGGAGACTGCAGGATCCGCTTGCAGAGCTGGTCAAGATCGATCCTAAAGCGATCGGAGTGGGGCAGTACCAGCATGATATGAATCAGAAGCGTCTTTCACAAGTCCTTTCCGAGACTGTGGAGGACTGCGTAAACAGTGTGGGCGTAGATCTGAATACAGCATCTGTTCCCCTGCTTGAGTATGTTTCCGGCATTACCCCGGTCATTGCGAGAAACATTGTCAGTTACCGGGAGGCAAACGGCCGGTTTGACAACCGCAGGGAGCTTTTGAAAGTACCGAAACTTGGTCCGAAAGCCTTTGAAAACTGTGCAGGCTTTTTACGGATCCGGGGCGGCAGCCAGCCGCTTGACAACACAGGTATCCATCCGGAGTCTTACAAAGCAGCAATCGGTCTGCTCCGGAAGGCGAAACTGGATGAGGAAAGACTTCTTCAGGGTCCTGTCAGGCTGAAGCTGAGCAATGTGGAAAAGACAGCGCAGGGGCTTGGCGTTGGTGCGCCGACACTGCAGGATATCGTAAAGGAAATGGCCAGGCCGGGAAGAGATCCGCGTGAAGATATGCCAAAACCGATCCTTCGCACCGATGTGCTGGAGATGAAGGACCTGCAGCCCGGCATGATCTTGAAAGGAACCGTCAGGAATGTAATCGATTTTGGTGCATTCGTAGATATTGGTGTCCATCAGGACGGACTCGTGCATGTCTCCCAGCTGACCGATACCCGTTTTATCAAGCATCCGCTGGAGTTTGTCAGTATCGGCGACGTTGTGGACGTGAAGGTGCTCTCTGTAGACCTGAAAAAGAAAAGGATATCGCTTAGTATGATCCTGTAATGGGATCATTTGACGAAAATTAGTCTTAATCTCTTTGTGGAAAAGGAGCTGATGGTTTGAAGTTGGATGTTCTGGAGGGGGACTCCGGCATTCTGGAGTCGTCCTCTGATGAGGATACTTTTCTGGCAGGGAAACGGATGGGAGAGCTGGCCCAGCCGGGACAGGTGCTCTGCCTGGAAGGAGATCTCGGGGCGGGGAAGACCGTTTTTGCGAAGGGTTTTGCCTGCGGACTTGGTATCCGGGAGCCTGTCAGCAGCCCTACTTTTACCATCGTACAGGAATATGAGGAAGGCAGGCTGCCTTTCTACCATTTTGACGCTTATCGGATTGCGGATCCGGATGAAATGGCAGAGATCGGGTTTGATGATTATCTGTTTGGTGAGGGTGTATGCCTGATCGAGTGGGCCGGACTGATACAGGATCTGATTCCGCCGGGCAGTAGATGGATCTGTATTGAGAGAGATCCTGAAAAGGGGACTGATTATCGCAAAATAAGCTGGGAGGTACGGTCTGTATGATGGTGCTGGCTATTGAAAGTTCCGGTCTGGTCGCTTCGGCAGCGATTGCAACACCGGAGAAGCTGGTAGCGGAATATACTACTAATTTTAAGAAGACACATTCGCAGACGCTGCTCCCGATGGTGGATGCTTTGCTGCAGATGACAGGTATCCGGATGCAGGAAATGGATGCCATTGCCGTCTCCGGAGGGCCCGGTTCCTTTACCGGTCTTCGGATCGGTTCAGCTACTGCAAAGGGATTTGGTCTGGCTCTGGGTGTGCCGGTCATCAGTGTGCCTACGGTTGACAGTATCGCCTATAACCTCTGCGGAGTGAAAGGGCTTGTCTGCCCGCTGATGGATGCCCGGCGAAACCAGACCTATACCGGTCTTTATACTTTCAACGGGACCCGGATGGAGTGCGTTTTCCCGCAGAAAGCCATGGCGATCGAAGAGATTCTGGAGCAGATTGAAAAAGATGGCCGGGAGGTCATTTTCCTGGGCGATGGAGTGCCGGTGTTTCATGAGGCAATCGAAGAGAGACTTCGTGTGCCGCATGAGTATGCGCCTGTACATCTTTCCATGCAGCGGGCAGGAGCACTTGCAGCCCTGGCAATTCAGTATTACCAGGAAGGAAAATATGGGGATGCGGGAGAACAAAAGCCGGAATATCTGCGTCTTTCACAGGCTGAACGCGTTCGCATGGAAAATGCGGGGAAGGAGCCTGAATAAATGAACATCTCCTGTCTGATCCGGGTACGGCGCATGCAGGAAGAGGACATCGAAGCTGTCCTTGAGATTGAGAGCGGGTTGACCGGGAGAAGGTGGACGCACCAGAGCTTTCGGGAATCGCTGCAGCGGCCGGAAGCTCATTTTTATATTGCCGAGACAGTCTCTGAGCCTGCCGGTGGATCGGAAGACAAATCCGTGACAGCAGAGTCCCGGGGCATAAAAACGGGTCAGATCTGCGGATATTGCTGCCTGTACAGTATTTTGGGTGAAGCGGAGATCGTAAATGTGGCTGTTGCCCCTGCAAAACGAAAACAGGGGATTGGCTGGCAGATGCTCCGTCAGGTTTTGGATACTGAGAAGCAGGAGGGGATCACGACGTTTGTTTTGGAAGTGCGAAGCTCCAATTTTCCTGCGCAGCAGCTCTATGAAAAAGCCGGCTTTACAAACTGCGGGATCCGCAGGAATTTTTACGAAAACCCTGTGGAAGACGCTGTCGTGATGGTTAAGGACACTGCTTCTGATACGGATACTGATACCGTGCACAGGTAAGACAGATAAGAAGGAAATACAGGTAATTGCGAAGCTGTACTGTACTAAAAAAATTAGTCAGGTTTTGCAGCTTCGCGAATGTCTAAGAAAGAAATATGGAAATATGAAGGAAGGAGGGCGGAAAAATGCTGGATCTTTGTTTGCTCGGGACAGGCGGAATGATGCCGCTTCCGTACAGGTGGCTGACATCTTTGATGCTCCGGTATAATGGAAGCAGTCTGCTGATCGACTGCGGAGAGGGAACGCAGATTACTATCCGGGAAAAGGGCTGGAGTTTCCGCCCCATCGATATCATCTGCATTACACATTTTCATGGAGATCATATCAGCGGGCTTCCCGGGATCCTTCTGGCTATGGGCAATTCGGAACGGACCGAGCCATTGACGATGATCGGGCCGAAAGGGCTTGAGAGAGTTGTGAAAGCGCTCCGCGTGATAGCACCGGAGCTCCCGTTTTCAATCCATTTTATTGAGCTCACGACGCCTCATCAGCAGATCCGGATGAATGGCTATGTAATCGATGCATTTAAGGTCAATCACCGGATCACCTGCTACGGGTACAGTGTATCCATTGAGCGGAGTGGTAAATTTGACCCGGTGCGCGCGAAGGAAAATGAGATTCCTCTGAAATACTGGAGCCGTTTGCAGAAAGGTGAGCAGATCGAGGAGGATGGCAGGATCTATACCCCACAGATGGTGCTCGGACCGCCTCGCCGCGGAATCAAGGTGACTTATACGACAGATACCAGACCTGCCCCTTCTATAGTAGAGTATGCTGCTGATTCGGATCTGTTTATCTGTGAGGGCATGTATGCCGAGAAGGGCGATATCAACAATGCGTTCAAATATAAACATATGACTTTTGAAGAGGCCGGACGGCTTGCCAGAGATGCGGGGGTCAGGGAAATGTGGCTTACGCATTACAGCCCGGCACTGGGACATCCGGAAAGGTATCTGGAGGATGTGAGAAAGATTTTTCCGAATACCTATGCCGGCAAGGACAGAATGTCCCGGGAATTGGGTTTTGAAGATGAAGAAGGAGGCGGGGAACGTGCTGATACTGGCGATTGAGACTTCCTGTGATGAAACAGCAGCAGCTGTGGTACGGGACGGGAGAGAAGTCCTCTCAAATGTCATCTATTCCCAGATTCCTTTTCACGAAGTGTATGGCGGAGTGGTTCCGGAGATCGCTTCGAGAAAGCATATAGAAAAGATCAATCCGGTAATTGAGCAGGCACTGAGGGACGCGGGAATTAGTCTGGAAGAAGTGGATGCCATTGCTGTCACCTACGGTCCGGGACTTGTCGGAGCGCTCCTGGTCGGGGTCGCAGAGGCAAAAGCGATTGCCTATGCCGCCGGCAAACCTCTCATCCCGGTCCATCATATTGAAGGGCATATTTCTGCCAACTATATTGAAAACAGGGACCTGGAGCCTCCTTTCCTCTGCATGGTCGTTTCCGGCGGACATACACACCTGGTACGTGTAAGTGATTACGGAAAATACACCATTCTCGGCCGGACACATGATGACGCGGCCGGGGAGGCGTTCGACAAGGTGGCCAGAGCCATTGG
>CADBQK010000267.1 GCA_902796775.1 uncultured Lachnospiraceae bacterium | reverse complement strand
TAGTGTAACAAATCCAGAATTTCGTTTTCAATAGGCGTGCTTTCGTGCCGTAAGGTTTCGCTTTCGTTTCGATTGCATTTTCTTCTTTCAGCATACAAAATGTAAGCGTTTGTTTTACGTTCTCTCTGATGATGAAATCAGTATACTGCCTTGGAACTTGTTAGTGGTCGCCTGTACGGCGACGGCTTCCTGATTGTCCTCTGCCCTTCTATCTTTAAGGTGTCATGGTTCCTTTCTTGGTTTGGCCGAATATGGGAAACCTGGCGATTATGAGGTCGATACCTGGAGCATGGAAAAATCGAAGAGATCTGCCAGCGTAGTCGAAACCGTCTTGGGCTTGAAAAAGTCCAGCACTCTCTCCTGAAACCGGGCGAAGGTTTCTTTGTCATTGATCATGCGGTAGATATCTGCGGTTGCCCTGGCGTCGTTTAATCCGTCGTGTGCTCTACCCTTGATTTCGAGTCCGCAGTAATTGACTGCCTTTTCGAGACTCATCACATGATCCATGGGGAAGAGCTCACAATACTCCTGCTGGAAGTCTTTCCAGTGATGATACATGTAGTTCATTTGTGGAGTATCTGCGATCTCTTTCAGGGTCGTTTCCTGAAGGATCTGGAGAAGGTCGTTATCACTCCATGAATAGATGGTGTAATCCATTTCTCCGCACCAACTGGTAAAGCGGCCTAAAGCTTCCTTGAAGGAGGCAGCTTCCTGAACAGTTTCATAAGAGATGCCGGTCAGTTTTTTGATGTGCTGCGGGATATTTTTGGCGTATTGCGGCCTAACATATTCTTTGAAGGAGGCGATCTCTCTGCCGTCCTCATCGAGAGCGACAGCTCCGATCTCTATGGTCTCCAGATTGCAGAGCTCCTTCTCAGTTGCGTATTCCTTTGGAATTGGGCACATCTCCAGATCAACGAATATTCTTCTCATCACTTTATCCCCTCTCTCTCCGTTCGCATAACCGATTTAAGATTCCAATAAACACCGGCAGTCCGGTCTTCTCACGTACAATGGCGTACCAAAATGGGCGATTGAGTTCTACATACTTCATCCTATCGAAATCTGGTACATAATCAGCTACTCCTCCTGCTGCTCTTTGATAATCCTGCTCCGCACTGCGTTCAGTTGTTTTACCGTAATCATACCTGAATGTGTCTTTCATATGGTCGCCATATAAGCGACTTCCTCTTGATAACCTGATGATCTGATTAAACACCCTCAGATATCCCAAATCTGGCAACTCTGCATCGAATGTTCGTTCAGGGGTTACCATAGAGTATACTGAAGAAAAAACAAAAGCACGGAGAGTAGGCAGCCTATTGCTATGCTGCTTCTCCGTGCCTTTTCTTAATCTGTTTTCTGGCTATGGTTGCCTGGATACAAGTACCCAGACTGCTGTAAAGATTACTCTAATCAAAGAAAAGAGATCTCCATCTCTTCATTTCCTCCACCATATCTCCTGATCTGCCTAACCTCCCTGCATCTCCCATCATTGCAGCCATTATGGGTGTCTGGCCCGGCTTGATCAGTTTCCATCCATCATTCCATTTTTCTTTCTTCATATCCTACAGAAAAAAGTCCCCTGGAACAATATTCCAGGGGGACCCAAATAAAGTAAGCTTGTTCTTTTATACTATATCAGTAACTCATTGAAAATCTCAGGGTGGAACAAGTCATTCCCTATATCGCATTATTGTAGAACGCCAAAAACGAAGAGAACAGCTCTTCATCCAAACGGCTGCTCCATCTGGCGTGGTCCAGATTCTGCATAATATATTCCGCTTTTTCCTCTATGAAACGCTCCTTGTTTTCTTCTGCCTTATAATCGTAATCCAGGCTCTCAAGCCACTGATCGAATTTGGCATTAAACTCATCCTTGTAGGTATCTTCCGGGTCATTGAGAATATTATTATGGCCTTTGTCCTCAAATCTGAGGAAGGTGAAACGGGCATCATCCTTATATTTCTTATAGTATTTATCATATCCGTACCCGATTTCTATCACGTCATCATCTGCACTGTGAACGACCATCACAGCCGCATCTGTAGATGCAAAGCCATCCATTGCGGTTTTTTCTGCATATTTCCCATATTTTACCCGCTCATAGAGCTTCACAAAGGGTGTCATGGCATAAATCAGTCCCCCAGCCTGCGATTTTCCGCCGGACTCAAACATATCCGATGAGCTGTTAAAGCCTGAGCATTCAATGACAGCCTTTACCTCAGGATGATAGTTCAACACACTGCATACACTGTACGCGCCCCAGCTATGTCCGAAAAGAACAATGGGGAGATTGGAAAGGTCTTCATCCGCCTCAACAAACGAAATGGCATGATCAAGATCTATCACGCCCTGCGGAACACCGCCTACACCATCGCCTTCACTCTGATCGGTCCCTGTGGCATCATAGGCAAAAACATACCAGCCGTGCTGGGCAAAATAGTTCGCGGCGTCCATATAGGAGTTGTGTCCTCCGTCGCCAAAGCCGTGGGCAACGACCACAACTCCGCGCTGATCTTCCCCGGCGCTGTAAAGGTAACCTGCCAGCATCTGTCCATGGTCGGAAGGAAACGTATATTCTGAGCACCTTAGTCCCCTGAAATCCTCCAGGCGCAGCATCAGGGGTTCGTAGCTATCTCCCCGGACATTAAAGTTTTCATCGTATATCTTTATACAAAACATCCCCCAGCCGCAAACAGCCAGAATGATGACGCAGAAAAGAACGATCAGTATTATCCTCTTTTTCGATGTTTTCTTTTTCACTGGTTTTTCTCCTTTCCGATTTCTCCGACTTTATCTCGGGAAGCCTGGGTAAAGAAAAAAGACTTTTACCACAGCCCGTGCCCTGATAAAAGTCTTGCGGTCTCACTTGATACGGATGCGGGTATCCACATCGTACTGACGTTTTCAAGTCCGGCATATCTGCCGCTGCGCTACTCCCTTTTATTGATAGAATACTAACACTTCTGCGGGAAAAATCAATATCCGGAGAATTAAGAATAGATTAAAAAGTCTCGCCTCGTGTATTTTTGTAAATCCGATATCCTGAGAATCTGTTTTGGATTATCCTTACAGACATATCAACGGCAATCAAGTAAATCCCGCAATTTCGCCTGAATAAAGGTCAGCCCAAGTACAACCAAGGCAATTCCTTCAGGCAGCCAGAATATACTCACGCTAATCAGCACTACTACTAGTGTCTGTGCCCAGGTAAACAGCCCAAAAACAAGAAGCAGCAGTGTAACAAAAATCATTAGTGAGCTGATGGTCTTAAACACAATAGCACTGATTGCTGTGAGAACTGTGCCTACTGCCTGTAAGCTCCCAATCAGTATCATCAACGGTATACATACAATCCACGTCAATACACGGGGACTTCTTTTTGTCATCATGCCTTTCTCCTTCCATCAATCAGCGCACCATAGCATACTGTGGCATTTCATGGTTAACTTTTGCCTGGTAATACCCGTCCATGGTTGACGGAGCATTAAAAAGTGCAGCCAGCAGATATTTCCGGATATTCTTCACATCCGTCGTGTTCTGTTTCAAACAGTGCAGAACATACTCGATATGCATGTAATTCAGCTTCAGGAACTTGCTTTTTACGACCTGAGCCGGATATCGACAGCTGGCAATCAGGATCTCCGACTGGTTGTCTACTACCGTTTCCAGAATCAAATCCGCAATGCCTTGGATCAATTCTTTATCCTCAGGATGGGAGATCATCAGGTCGTCATAGCTGATGTTTTCCCGGATGATCTGCTCATAGATCCTTGCCTTAACACTTGGGTCGTCTGCCGATCGTTTCGCATCGCATCGTATCGTCGCCTCCTCTTGCATATCAATAATCATCGAGATTCCTGTTGAAAGCCACACACAACATCTTTGTTCTTTCGTCTGGATGTGGCTCGCAGCTACCGTGCATACTGTGGCATATCGTGATTGACTTCCGCCTGATAGTATCCATCCATGGTGGACGGGGCATTGAAAAGTGCCGCCAGCAGGTATTTCCGGATGTTTTTCACTTTTGTCGTGTTCTGCTTCAGGCAGCGCAGTACGTACTCGATGTGAAAATAGTTCAGCTTCAAAAACCGGCTTCTTACCATTTCTGCCGGATAACGGCCGCCGGCAACCAGGATCTCATTCTGTCTGCCGATCACGGTCTCCAGGATCAGATCTGCAATGCCTTCAATCAGTTCAGCATCATCCGCATGGGATATCAGCAAGTCATCATAGTTGATGTTCTCCCGGATGATCTGACGATAAAGCTTTGCCCTAATGCCGGGATCATCTGTTTTGAGTTTCTCATCTCTTCGCATCGTATCCTCAACTGCCTGGCTCTCCGTCGATACGATAAGATTAGATTCTGTATTACTCTTGTAAGTATTATTTATATTAGTCTGATTCTTAAGAGGTGCCGGATCCGGGACTTCAAGAAGTGCAGATTTGGTAACCTCTTGGGTGCGGATTCCGTCACCTCTGGAACCATGCTCGGATTGGTCAGAGGTGACCATATCAGCACTTCTGGAACAGACCACGGTCAATGATTTCTTTGTGTCTATGCCTGTACTCCCTTTCGCCTCATCCCCGAGATCAGGTTTTGAGAGCAGCACAGCATCGATCTCCTCTTCCGTTTCCTTCTCCCGATGCTGCCCAGAGGTACTCATTTCTGCACCACTTGCATCAGATTCCGCCATGAAATTCTTCACGTACAGAATGTTCGGCAGACCGTGGCCACGGCGCTTCTTCTGCAGCAACCCGAAAACCTCCAGTTCTGTAAGCAGATCCATAGCTTTTTTCTTTGAAAAGCCCAGATCCTCCTGGATCTCACCGATCTGGTAGATGATGTAAACCCGCTTTTCTTCATCCAGCCAGCCGTTCTTCATGGACAGGTTCATCCTGTCCAGAAGTACCCCATACAGCACCTTTGCCGCCATGGACAATTCCTGAAAAACACTGTCCGTCAGCATTATCTTCGGGATCCGGATAAAACTGAACTGATCAGCCTCAGATCCGTAATAGTAGTTAAACTTCATACAGCTTATCCCCCCTCATCCATTATCGTCATTGACTCTGCTTCCACTCCTGAAGCAGATGTTCAATGATGCTTCTCATCTGTGTCGTCGTGTAATCTGCCGGGAAATACTCCCGCAACTTCTTCTCCGAAAACGTCAGCTTGGAAGAAGGTACCTTCCCCGGCTGACTGTCGTTCAGTAACATAATCATTTTTGCCTCCGTGATCGCACCGGCCTGCAGTTGTGTCCGCAGGATGCCGATCTGGTTCAGTTTCACAGCACCGTTGTCTCTAATATACGCATAGAGCCAGCGCTGGATTTCTTTGTCGATGTAGGAGATCTCGACGGCAACTAAAAGCTGTACCCTTTTATGATCAACATAATCGAGTAATTCAGGTATTAGCTCCGTCAACCGAATGTACCTT
>CADBQK010000266.1 GCA_902796775.1 uncultured Lachnospiraceae bacterium | reverse complement strand
TGAGGCTGTCATATTTAAGAACCAATAGTTTAATAATAGAGGAAAAACTCGAATAGAGATGCAATATAAAGGAGGGAAAAGATGCACGGACACTCAGATTATAAAATTGCAATAACTGGAACAGAACAGGAGCTTGCTGCGATAGCAGAAGTATTGAGTAATGTCTTTAAAGAAGAAACACGTAATAGTGTTAATAAGGACGAAGTGATCAGCAGCGGGATAGTAAATATTGACGAAACATATGAAGTGACTTTCCTGGATGATATTACAAACATGGCATTGGAGATGGCTAAAGCAGCAGCGGGGTCAGCATTCACAATTGAAGGGGTCATAGATACCAGTGAAAGTGCCGGCGAGTATATGAATTTCAAGATTTGTTATTCACAGGGAGAACTGGAAGAGGCTTCGTCCTGCTGGTATATGTATCCGGACAGTTGTCTGGAAGAAATGACTTATGAGGAATACTGTGACGATTACGGAGATGACTATTCGGAAGAAGATTTTGAAAAGATGAAAATGGGCTGGTTTATTGTCGAGACTCAAAAGGGCGTCGTTATGATGGCAACGGTTCCGTTGGATCAGGTGAGGAGAATCGAAGTATAGCGGCCAGGAGGAATTGTTTTAACAAATCTTTTTAGGGGGTTTTAAATGACTCAGGATTTTGTTATCGAAAACGGTGTATTAATGAAATACACAGGCGCCGGCGATGATGTGGTCATCCCGGATAGTGTGAAAAAGATTGATAAATGGGCGTTTTCCAAATGCGAAGCATTAAAAGCGTTTTACGTGGAGAATAATCCTTACTTTACGGCAAAAGACGGGGTTCTTTATGAAGTCAATAAAAAGGGGGAACTGAGCCTGTTTTATATTCCGCCCGGCAAGGAAGGAGTATTTGTTCTTCCGACGAACATTAAAAAGATACGGCAATATGTTTTTCATAACACCCGGCTTTCACGGTTGTATATTCCGAAGGGGGCAACTGTTTTGCCCAGACCGTCTGATTATTACTTTTCTTCTTTGAAAGTGGTTTTTGAAGAGGGTTACGCTCAAACAAAGGAGAAAATCAGTGCGGACTATGTGAATGAAGTTCCTGTCGATAATGCCAGGGACTGTGCATACATTGCGTTATATCAGTTCGTCAAAAAATGGACTGAAAGAGTAATAAGTTACATGGGCGAAAGTACGGAGAATTCAAATGCAGTCGTCCGGGAGATCCTTGAGATTCTGGGGGAAGAGACAAACGAACAGGTGATCGAAAAGTCTCTGGAGACGGTAATGCTGTCTCTGGAGGTGATCGATCATGATCTGTTGAAGGCATATTATGATCTGCTGAATGAAAAACAGGCTTCCGGAGTTTTAAAAGAGCTGTCGAAGGATAAACGGGCGCATGCAATCCTGTTCGGGACGAAGAATGACGGGGACACGGAGGAGACTTCGGAGTGCTCCAACCCGATCGAAGAGGAAGTGAAGTCACTTTGGCAGATCAATGACTCGACAGCAAAACTGGCGGATATCATTACAAAAGGGATCAGATATCGTGACTCGAATGAGATCTGTTCTGCGCAGGTCCTTAAATATGTAATAGCTTCCTATGCACAGCAGCAGGCGGGGGCAAACCGGTGCCGCAGTGAATGCGACCTGGAATATGTGGAAGTGGTGTTTCAGGAAGATGCAGACCGAATAGCCGAAGCATTGAACCGGGAGGATCTGCAGGAAGTGCTTGAAACACTGGCGTTCAATGAAAAACCCTGGGAAAACGGATACATTATCCCGTTTGCGAGGTTTGCCTCACCTCAGCAGATATCGAAGCTTATCAGCTTCATAGGGAAATGGGCCAAAGGTGCGAACATGGAAAGATTCGCCGCCAAAGTTGCCAGAGGCGCGCTTTTACTCAGCGACACCAGAGAAGCGATGATGGCTTCAGATAAAGACGGAACCTTTACCTGTTA
Organism: uncultured Lachnospiraceae bacterium; assembly: GCA_902796775.1. The sequence goes on along the minus strand of CADBQK010000266.1, from coordinate 1,300 downwards.
TGCCGCGATGCGGGGAAAAGATACGGAGATTCTTCGCGATACCATACTCTCTGATTTCGGATTTGGTGCAAACGGAGAAAAAGCTTACGATCTGGGTGCGAATACCGTGATCGTTCGTGTGAATGATGAACTGCAGTTGGATCTCTATGACAATAACGCCGGGAAAACGGTAAAGTCCATTCCGAAGAAAAACGCTGATCCGGCCCTGTATGATCTGGCAAAAGCAGATTTTGCAGATCTCAAAAAGAATATCGGTAAAGTCTACAAGAACAGGAAAAAGCTTTTGTTCCGGGCATTCTTAAGCGGCAAAGAGTTTGCTCCTAACCATTGGACTGCGTTTTATCGGGGCAACCCTGTTCTGGCAGCGATCACCCGATTGCTGGTGTGGCAGCAGGGGGATGCTTTCTTCACGTTAAAACAGGGGATTACTGTAGATCATGATGAACGAGAATACTCACTTGACGATCAAAAGCAGATCCGTCTCGCTTATCCTACAGAAATGAACTCCGATGAGACAGCAGCCTGGCAGAACTATTTCATGAAAAATGATCTGAAACAGCCGTTTGCTCAGGTGTGGGAACCGGTTTATGACCCGAACGAGATTGGAAAAGACAGGTATTACGGCTGCAAACTCCCGATCCTTCGTTTTAATAACAAAGACGATCACGGGATAAGGATGGTGGATCTGTCCAGCTATTCAGAGACTTTCGATCTTCAGCTTACTGACTGCGAGCTGGAATGCGAGCCTTCGGTCGGTCGGTTTGTGTTTGGCGTGACGGATGATGCGGTATACGAGCTGAAGGACTTTACGATCAATACATTTTCCAGATATGCAAACCATATCGTTTCGCTCCTGGACAAATGGACGATAGAAGACCGAATCAAAAGAGATGATACGAGTATTATCTCGGCTCTGTCCGGTTCGACCATCGTTCAGATCAAAGACTACATAGAGACAGCCGGTCAGAATAATGCAACGGGATGTCAGGCCGCTCTGTTGGAATACATGCATCAGCATTTTGAAACGTTTGATCCATTGGCAGAATATCTTCTGGAGGAAGATTAATCAGGGAGAATTATCCGTCATGAAGATTAGAAAGAGAAAAGATGTAGTATATGAGATCATTCCGGATAAAGGAGAGACATCTCTTGAGATACCGGAAGGCGTGACCTGTGTTGATGGAAAAATAATCGATAAGGCAAAATGCAAGGAAATAGAAAAAATTATCTTTCCCAAAAGCCTTAAAGAAGTAAAAAGCGGCACCTTTAAAGGTAATAAAAAAATACGGGAAGTGGTTTT
>CADBQK010000265.1 GCA_902796775.1 uncultured Lachnospiraceae bacterium | reverse complement strand
TCTGAAGCAAACAGGTCGCTGCTGCTGACCATGGATGCAGTCCCTGTCAGTGTTCTGCGCTCAGCGCTTCGAAGGATCATGGATTGCCGGATGGTTTTTGGAATAGAAGAGAAATCATCTTCGAAGCCCCTCCGGAATCCCAGCACATTGACATATCCTGTATAGCCTTCATTTTTCCAGGCTGACATCAGATCTTTCGTATGGTTAAGCAGAATGTGCAGGAGACATCTTCGGATGCGGGCTTGCGTATAACTGCGGGCAGAGACTGCCTCAATCAGATTTTCCAGACTGTTTGTCCTGATGGAAGCGTCTTCCAGCCGTTCTGCCAGCTGCGGACTGATATCGGCAAAGGCATCCAGATTCCCTTTTTCCTTCAGGAGCACATAGAAGAATAAATTGGAGAAATCGTTTAAGTCAAGGATTCCGCCTGACCGAAGACCGTCTATAAAAACAGATGAAGCAGCGGGAGGCATGGTCCTTTTCAGAAATCCTTCAAACTCTTCATAGTAGTGTCCGGAAGACAGTCCTTCCGATTTCGCGCTGGAAACAGCATTTCTTTGACCGGTCATTTGACCGCTGCCGGCAAACAGGCTCATGTCAGCAAATCGTTTGTCTGATTGATAAGGTGCTGCTGTCATGCGTATGGCAGATGCAGAGACGTACTCACCGTTTGCAGATTCGTCAAGATATCCGTTTCCGATGCGCCGGATGGGAATGGGACGGATGGAGGAACCGGCTTTTGCCAGTGCCCGGAAATATTCGATTGCAAGAATGTTGTTTGGCTTCCTGATCATATCAAGGATGGCAGATGTATCCGAAGAATCAGGAAGGCATTTTGACAGGGCCAGTTCCCTGGCAGCGGGATAGTTTTTACCGCTTCGAAGGGCCTCCTGCAGGGCATCCCGGTAGATGTCCGGCTCTTCGTTTAAGATAGAAACAATGGCCTGAAAACGCCCTGGATCGGCATCTTCACAGCCAAAACAAAGCATATCCACGATTCCCAGACTGTCCAGAATGGAAACAGCCGAGGCGGCAAAGCCTTCCGCACTTGCAAGTGAACCCAGACAGGGCAGCTCCAGCACCAGATCCGCACCGCATTCCAGCGCCATCCGGCAGCGGGTATACTTGTCAAAGCAGGCAGGGGCGCCTCTCTGCACAAAATCCCCGCTCATGATCACAACGATCCTTTCAGCTCCATATACATTCCGGGACTGATCGATCAGGTACTGGTGCCCGTTATGGAAAGGGTTAAATTCCGCTATTATGCCGGCTGTTTTCATACTGTCACCTTTCTTGATTTTCCAGGGTATTCTTCTGTACAGCAGAGTGTATATGGCAGCGTCTGCCATATTGCTCTTGCATCTTCAGTATACAGAAAGGGCTGACTGCGGTCAACAAAGTACAGAACAAATCGAAAACGACATCTCTCCGGGATCTGTAAGCTGAAGTGTTTTTTGTATCGATTCTGATATTTCAGAAGATCCCCTGAAACACATTTTTTTCCTTGACAAAGCGAATCCGCGCGAGTATAATATTTCAAGTATGGATTCAGGAGAGTACTATGCGTATCGATATTTCTGAGGTGATTTCTGACGATTTCAGCAGCCGTGAATATGAGCTTCCCATTGAGATGGAGGAGCTGGATTTTGAAGGCTGTGTTTATCCGGTTTCCGCTAAAGAGCCGGTCAGCCTGCACCTGGTAAATAAGGGCAGAAGCAGGGTCGCCATGGAGGGTTCGGTCCGGATGTCAGTCCTGATTCCCTGCAGCCGTTGTCTGAAGGATGTTGCTGTTCCATTTGACTTTACCAGTGAGATGGAGATGGATTTTGAGAAGATCCGCAGCGGCCTTTCCGAGGACATCGAAGAGTTTAGTTTTTTAGATGGTTCTTCACTGGATGTGGACAGGTTCGTCCGAAATGAGCTGATTGTCCGCCTCCCTGCGAAGGTTCTGTGCAAGGAAGATTGCGCCGGGATCTGCCCGGTGTGCGGCCAGGATCTGAACGAGGGAGAGTGCGGCTGCGACAGGACGCCAGCGGACCTCAGAATGTCAGCCATCCGGGATATTTTTAATGAATTTAAGGAGGTGTGAACCATGTCTATTTGTCCTAAGAATAAGTCTTCTAAGGCAAGAAGGGATTCCAGGAGAGCAAACTGGAAGATGTCTGTTCCTTCTATGTCCAAGTGCAGCAAGTGCGGTGCGCTGGTTATGCCCCACAGAGTCTGCAAGAACTGCGGCGCTTATAACAAGAAAGAGATCGTTAAGGTCGGTTAATAAGAGCAGTCCGGCAGTCAGCATGCCGGGCAGGTGTAATGCGAAAATGTGGAGCTGTTACAATTGGATCCTGCTGTGATGGGAGGCTTCAACTGTAACAGCTCCTTTCCTGTAAAAAGAGAAAGGAGAGGAAATATGGTTAGGATTGCAATTGACGCAATGGGAGGGGATTACGCTCCGAAAAGTATTGTGGATGGCTGCCTTAAGGCAATGCGGGAAGATGCAGACATATATCTCTTCCTGGTCGGAGATGAAGCGAAAGTAAGAGAATGCCTTTCCGGGCAGCAGTATGATGAGCAGAGGCTCGAAGTGGTGCATGCCAGCGAGGTGATCGGAAACGACGAACATCCGGCCTTTGCAATCAAGAAGAAAAGAGATTCCTCGATCGTTGT
>CADBQK010000264.1 GCA_902796775.1 uncultured Lachnospiraceae bacterium | reverse complement strand
GCCATAAACTGGACCGGATAATAGTACTTGAGCCAGGCAGTCTGGAAGCAGACCATAGCATAGGTCGCTGCATGCGATTTATTGAAGGCGTAGGCGGCAAAATCTGTCATCTCGTCAAAGATCTTATTCGCCACTCCCTTGTCGATACCGTTGGCAATACAGCCCGGAACGCCCATTTCTTCATTGCCGTAGACAAAATACTGGCGCTCCTTCTCCATGACATCCGCTTTTTTCTTGGCCATTGCACGCCGGACCAGATCGCTCCGGCCCAGGTCATACCCGGCCAGCTTCATCACGATCTGCATGACCTGTTCCTGATAGACGATGCAGCCATTTGTAGATGCCAGGATACTTTCAAGCTCCGGAGTATCATAAGTGATCAGCTCCGGATGCTGCTTGCACTCGATGTATCTGGGTATGAAGGACATCGGTCCCGGACGGTACAGGGAGATACCGGCTATGATATCATCCAGGCAGTCCGGTTTGAGTTTCTTCATAAAATCCTGCATGCCGGGACGATCCAGCTGAAATACGCCGTCCGTCTTACCGGTGCTGATAAATGCGTAGACCGCTTTGTCAAAGATATCCATGGAGGCCAGGCTGATCTTCTCTTCATCCGGCTTCCCGGCATTGATCAGAGCGATCGCATTCTGGATCAGAGTCTGTGTACGCAGGCCCAGAAAGTCCATCTTCAGCAGGCCCAGTTCCTCCAAGGTCGTCATCGTAAACTGTGTCGTGACTACATCATCTGCCGCCCTGGCCAGGGGAACATATTCATCTACCGGCCTGGGACTGATCACAACGCCCGAAGCATGTACGGAGGCATGGCGCGGCAGCCCCTCCAGCTGGCGTGCATAATCGATCAGCTGGCGGATATTATCATCACTCTCATAGACCTTCAAAAGCTCCGGATTGGCCTTCAGGGCCTTGTCAATGGTCATTTTCAGATCATTATCCGGGATCATTTTCGCAATCTGGTCGCAGACTGCATACGGCAGGTCCAGGACTCTTCCCACATCGCGCACGACACCCCTGGCCTTGAGAGTACCAAAGGTAATGATCTGCACGACATTGGCTGCACCGTATTTACGGATCACATAGTCGATAACCTCCTGCCGCCGCTCATCGCTGAAGTCGATATCAATATCAGGCATGGTGACACGGTTTGGATTGAGGAAGCGTTCAAAGAGCAGATCATAGCGTACCGGATCGAGTGTTGTGATATCCAGGCAGTAGGCAATGATGCTCCCGGCAGCGGACCCGCGGCCCGGACCGACCATGATATCATGGGTCTTGGCAAAGTGGACAAAGTCCCAAACGATCAGGAAATAGTCGACAAACCCCATATCCCGGATCGTGGTCAGCTCATGGTTAACCCGCCCGGTCAGTTCAGGAGTACGCTCCTCATAGCGCTCATCAAATCCGTCCCAGACCAGTTTGTTGAGGTACGTCCAGGAATCATAGCCCTCAGGCACTTCAAAATGCGGGAGCTTATATTCTCCGAAGGTAAACTCCACCTGGCAGCGCATGGCGATCTTGTGGGTGTTTTCGATGGCTTCCGGGGCATACGGGAAGAGCGCTGCCATTTCTTCGGGCGATTTGACGTAGTACTGCCCGCCCTCATAGCGCATACGGTCCGTATCTGAGACTTTCTTTCCTGTCTGGATGCAGAGCAGCACATCGTGTGCCGCCGCGTCCTCTGCCAGGGTATAATGCACATCATTGGTCGCAGCCAGCTCTATACCCAGCTCATGGGAGAGGCGCATAAGCCCCTGATTGACTGTTTTCTGCTCCGGGATCCCATGATCCTGCAGCTCCAGGAAGAAGTTCCCCTTGCCGAAGATCTCTTCCATCTCCAGTGCAGCAGCCTTAGCGGTCTCGTACCTCCCCTGCCGCAGAGCCTGGGGGATCTCCCCGGCCAGGCAGGCGCTCAGGGCAATGATCCCGCTGCTGTAAGCGCGCAGGATCTCCTTGTCCACTCTCGGCTTATAATAAAAGCCTTCTGTAAAGCCTTTGGAGACGATCTTGACAAGGTTGTGATACCCTTCCTGCGTCTCGGCCAGAAGGACCAGATGGCTGTACCTGTTTTCATTTACAGAAGCACTTTTGTCCAGCCGGGAGCCGGGGGCGACATAGACCTCGCAGCCGATGACCGGATGAATGCCTTCTTTAACGGCCTCTTTATAAAAATCCACCACACCGTACATCACGCCGTGGTCGGTGATGGCCACACTGTCCATACCCAGTTCCTTCACCCGGCGGATGAGATCCCGGATCTTGTTGGATCCATCCAGCAGGCTGTATTCCGTATGCACATGCAAATGCGTAAAATCCATACTCATTCCTCTCCCTGTCCCGGATCGTCTCACGCCGGGCAATTATCCGTAAAAGAGCAAAGAACCAAGGCGATGGCCTTGGTTCTTTCTCCTGAATTTGAAGGAACTGTTACGAAATCCGGTATCCCGCAGCAGTCTGGATGAACGTAGGCTCCTCTCCTGGAGTGCCTATGCAAAGGAAGCTTTTGCCGTCAGGTAGGCTTCAATCTCATCCATTGCCTGCTGCTCGTCATTCCCCTTCGTAATGACTTTCAGTTCTTTGCCCGGCAGGATATTCAGGCTCATCATGCCCATGATGCTCTTGGCATTCACTTTTTTATCCTCGACCTCAACATAAACGCTGCTGTCAAACTGACAGGCAACCTGGACAAGTAAGGCTGTTGGACGTGCGTCTGACTGTGAAGGAATATTAATCTTAATATTCTTCGATACCATTTCCATACCTCTCTTTACATACTACAACCTGTGACGCTGCCTTTTCCGGAGAATTGATCTGATTATATCATTCCGTACCGGCTTCCCCGGATGCCGGTCCTGAAAGAACTCCCGGGATATCTCCCTGTTTCTCCCGGATCCGGCGGGCTGTCTCACTGATCTTGCCAAGTCTGTGATTGACACCGGACTTCCCAACGGGAACATCCAGCATCTGCCCCAGCTCGGCCAGCGAGGCTTCCGGATACTGCAGACGAAGCTCAGCCAGCTCCCTCAGCGGCGGATCCAGCAGATAAAATGCACGGGATTCCATGAGAAAGCGGATGTCGGCAATCTGTCTGGCTGCGGCATTGGCCGTCCTGTTCAGATTTGCCATTTCACAATTCACACTGCGGTTGACCCTGCCCCGCATCTCCTTGACGATGCGTACATTCTCCATCTCCAGCAGTGCTTTGTGAGCTCCCATCACGCCAAGCAGGTCTACGACCTGGGAAGCATCTTTCACATAGACAACACAGTGGCCTTTCCTCTGTATCACTCTGGCCGGTACCTGAAACGACTGGATCGTCTCCTGTACCAGAACTGCCTGCTCCATACCTGTGCAGACGATCTCGAAGTGATAGGAACGAACGGGATCGCTGACCGATCCGGAGGAGAGAAATGCTCCTCGCAAAAAGGACCGCCTGCAGCAATCCTGCCGCAGGATGAGGCGGTCACAGCCACAGCTCCCGTCCTGAGTCATGAAGATCCGGCATCCCTTTTTCAGTCTCTCCAGATCCTTACTTTGGCTGATCTCCAGGATATAGATCCTGCTTCTGCCAAGCCCCTGTGTCTTCCGTACGGATACACTGCATTCTATATTAAATGTTTTTTTTAATAATGTAAAGTACTTTCTTGCAACAGTTACGTTTTCCGTTTTGAATACCCATTCCTGCGAAATCTGAGCAGAATCACTGCTGCGGGCTCCCAGACAGGTCATGGCAGCGATCTCGGCAACCAGACAGTGTCTGGCATGACCGTATACGCGGGACAGCTCGTGCTTTACATTGGAAGAAAAGGATCGCGGCATCTTTCTCACCTGTATCTGTCAGTCTTGCTTTGACCGGGCGGCATCCCGCCCGATATCCCTGTGATCGGTCTTCAGACCGTAATGCATATCCTGCATCTTTTCAAAGAGAGCATTCGTCAGTGTGACAGACCTGTGACGCCCGCCGGTACAGCCAATGGCAACAACCAGTTCATTCTTACCCTCGGTGATATAGCGCGGGATCAGGAAGGACAAAAGGTCATGTACCTTGTCAATAAATATATGGGCATCATCGTAGTTCATCACAAAATCCCGGATCTCTTTATCATTCCCGGTTTTACTGCGAAGTTCCTCAACATAGTAAGGATTGGGAAGAAAACGGACATCAAAAACAAGGTCTGCATCCGTCGGGATCCCGTATTTAAAGCCAAAGGAAACCAGGGTCACATAAAAATTGGCAAATTCCTGATTTTCCACAAAGATCTTGCGGATCTCCCTGCCCAGATCGCGGATCAGGAGAGAACTGGTATCGATGATATAATCCGAACGCTGCTTGAGAAACTCCAGCTGGCTCCTCTCATCTTTGATATGGTTCTCGATCCGGCTCCCGCGGCCAAGCGGATGGCTTCGCCGGGTCTCTTTGAAACGCTTGACCAGGATTTCGGTCCGGCAGTCCAGAAACAGGATCTCGTAGGAATAACCCTCCCTGCGGATATCGTCCAGCACTTTTCCGAGCACTTCCAGATTGCCGCAGCTGCGGATATCGATCCCTACAGCCACTTTGTTCATCTGATTTTTTTCATGCCAGGAGATCTCGGCAAATTTCTGCAGAAACTCTACCGGAAGATTATCAACGCAAAAGTATCCGTTATCTTCCAGCATATTCAGTACCGAGCTCTTCCCGGCTCCTGACATGCCGGTTACGATTACAAAGCGCATCTTAAGTAGTCCTCTCTGTTATCTATTCTTTCTTATCGTCACCCGGGTACCTGGTATCCGGAATGCAGGATGTCCTTAT
>CADBQK010000263.1 GCA_902796775.1 uncultured Lachnospiraceae bacterium | reverse complement strand
TATAAAGTTTATAAAAATTTAATGGTGCCTGGCACCATAAAGTGGCAGTTTATAAAGTTTATGGAAATTTAATGGTGCCTGGCACCATAAACTCAACAAAGAGGAATCATCATGAAGAAGAACGCTATCGCATTATTATTATCAGTGGTTTTAGCAGCGGGGAGTATCGGAACTGTTCCTGTTCAGGCTATTGCTGCGGAGACAGAGGGGCACGAAGAGACACCCGCAGAGAACGCAGATGAATCCGGCAAAGAGGCGGCAACACTTTCGGGTGAAGATGCCGGTGATGACCGGACAATGGAATATGCCTCTGAGGCCGAGGCTGAACAGGCGGAGGAAGGCGATACCGACCAGGGAGTTCCCGAAGAGACTATTGATATAAGCGAGGAGGACCAGGAAGATCCCGAAACTCAGGAAGACTCCGAAACCCAGGAAGCCCAAGAAGACCCCGAAGCCCAGGAAGACCCGGAAGTCCGGGAAGAGACGGAAGAACCTGCTGCCGGACTGACAGAAGAAAACGTCCCGGCTTCCGATGAAAACACTGCCCCTAAGGAGCAGGAAGCAGAAGGCGAGTCAGCCACTGCCGGCTTTACCGGAACTGTTACCGCCCGGACGAAGGGACAGAGTGTCCTGCCGGGTGACGATAGCGGTGCCGGCACGGATGAACTCTTTGCGGCATATGTTGATAATGCTTTTGGCATGTCGGGCAATTCTGCCATGAAAAAGGCAAGGAGAAGCGTCAGCTCCAAACTCAGCGGAGCCAATGGCGCAATCTATTCATACATTGCGGGACAGCTCCCCGCGATCGCGGCAGGTGAACAGTCATCAACGGTATTTGAGATCAATGTGGACGAGCTTGGACTGGAGCAGACTTTATGGACGGCGGAGGAACTCGGCGTCGATGCTGTCGTTGTAGAAGATGGCGGGGAATCAACCATTTCGGAAGATGCCGCTAATGCTGTTCTGGTGAAGGCCGGTTATGATCTGCCTCTGATCATTAACAATCTTTTGCTAAATTTTCCTTACCAGCTCTATTGGTATGATAAGATGCAGGATACAGACGATACCGGATATGAGCTGATGGCTGTGTATGATGACGCGGCCGGGGAATACAGGCTTGGACTGACGGGGACCATTTCGCTCAGCTTTCCCGTTGCACCGGATTTTGCCGCGGGTGAATATTCAGTCAATACGAGCATCGGACAGGCCGTGCATGAATCAGTGGCCAACGCTCAGGCTATTGTGTCAAAATACAGCGCTGTCACAGACTACGACAAACTCTGCGGCTATAAGAACGACATCTGCGACCTTACTTCCTACAATTACGAGGCAGCTGACGGCGGCTCCGATTACGGCAATCCCTGGCAGATAATCTGGGTCTTTGACGATGATCCCGATACCAATGTAGTGTGCGAAGGATATGCAAAGGCTTTTCAATATCTGTGCGATGAGACAGACTTCAATGGGGATATCCGCTGCATCACAGTGACCGGCACCATGAGCGGCGGGACCGGAGAAGGTCTGCATATGTGGAATGTCGTCAATATGGACGATGGGAAGAACTACCTTGTGGATGTGACGAACTGTGATGAGGGGGCGGTTGGAGCGGATGCCCTTTTGTTTTTAGTCGGGACAACTGAGGAGGATCCCGGCTCCGTCGAAGCAGGTTATACCATTCATACAGAAAACGGCAATGTCCAATACCTGTATGACTTGAATCCTATGCTGAGTGTTTTTGATCATTCCCAGTTGGAACTGGCAGCAGAGAATTATGATAATTCGAAGCCGCCGCATGTTCATGTGCCGGAAGTGATCCCTGCAGTACCGGCTCTATGTATGCAGAGCGGCTTAACAGAAGGAATTAAGTGCTCCGTTTGTGGGAAAATCCTTACTGAACAGGAGGTCATTCCCGCTATCGGACATGACTGGGGAGAATGGGTCGTTACGAAAGAGGCGACAGAGCTTGAGGCAGGCACAAAAACCAGGGTTTGTAAAAATGACGCATCACATGTTGAGTATTGTGAAATACCTATCCTTAGTCATGAACATTCTCTTGTAAAAGTTGAGGCAAAAGAAGCTACGGAAGAGGAAGACGGAAATATTGAGTATTGGATCTGCAAAAAATGCAAGTTATACTTTTTGGATTCTGCCGGAAAAGCGCAAATAACGCTGGACGAAACCATTGTCAAAAAACACAATAAGAATTCAGAAATTGATAGCGGAAAATGCGGTGAGAATATAAACTGGTTTCTCTATGATGACGGCACACTAAAAATAGACGGAACCGGAGAAATGACGAATTACTCTGACCAGGTATCAGCACCTTGGTATGAGTACAGTGAGTCTGTCAAAAAAGTTCTCATAGAAGATGGTGTGACCAGCATCGGCGCACAGGCTTTTTACGGATGCAGTGAACTAACCTGTGTGATGATCCCGGATACCGTAGCCGGCATAGGTCGCCGCGCTTTCGAAGAATGCCGCAGTTTGATCAGTATCGACATTCCGAATGGTGTGGATACAATTGAGGAACGCACATTCATTGCTTGTTCTGCCTTGATAAATGTGACTATTCCTGAAAGCGTGACCGCTATAAACAGCCAGGCATTTTGGGGATGCAGCAGTTTACGGGATCTGAACATACCTGACAATGTCACTTATGTTGGAAAGAGTGCCTTCGAAGAATGCAGCAGCCTGGCAAATATAGTGTTTCCCCTTAGCTTGAAGGAGATTGATAATTATGCTTTCAGTTCTTGTACGAGCCTGAGAAGCGTATGTATTTCACAAGGTATAACCCGAATAAGCTCCGGCGCATTTGAGGGGTGCAGCAGTATAACAGAAATCTTTATACCGGAAAGTGTCACCAGTTGTTTTGGCGCTTTCGCCGGCTGCAGCAGCCTGACAGAAATATCCGTGGATGGAAATAACAGCAATTACAAGTCTGTGGACGGGGTATTATTCAATAAAGACATGACGAGTCTTATTGCCTTTCCTGCCGGGAAAGAACTGTCAACCTATTCAATACCTGATACGGTTACATATATCGATAATCTTGCATTTTCCGGGTGCAGCCGGCTGACTGAAATTATAATACCGGACAGCGTCGTGAGCATGGGAGCCTCTGTGTTTTATAAAGCATCCAGTGTCACCGGCATTATTTATTCAGACAATCTGTTTTCCGAGACGATCCCATATCAAACATTTAGCGATTGCACCAGCCTGAGGAGTGTAAGAATACCGGATGGGATAACGAGAATTGAATCGTCAGCATTTTACAATTGCTCCGCTTTAACAGAAGTTAGTGTTCCGGATAGTGTAACAGAAATAGGAAATTTAGCTTTTTATAACTGCAGCAGCTTAAGAAGCATTACTCTTCCGCAATCTCTGACAAGAATAAGCAGATGGCTTTTCAATGGATGTTCCAGCCTGACTGAAATTGTTATTCCTGATCGTGTAGAAACGATAGAGGATCTCGCTTTTTGCGACTGCTCCAGTCTGCCAGAAATCAACATCCCTGAAAGTGTGACCAGTATTGGTGATAGTGCATTTTTGCGGTGTGAAAAACTGACGAGCATTTATATTCCTGAAAATGTAACCAAGATTGGAAACTTGTGCTTTTTGAACTGTGATTCACTGAAGGAAATCCTGGTAAGTGAATCAAATGGGACATATAAATCTGTGGATGGTGTTTTATTTGACAGTCAGATTACGGAGCTGGTTTCCTATCCCACAGGAAAAGTGGCGGACGTATATTCAGTTCCCAATGGAGTCAAGACAATTCCGGAAGATGCTTTCTATCAATGTTTTAAAACTAAAACCGTGATACTTCCTGAAGGTGTAGTAAGTATAGGAGACGCCGCTTTTTTCAATAGCGGAGTCTTAACTATATATATTCCTGCAAGTGTTCTTGATATAGGGGACGATCTGTTTTTCTACGCCGCAATCAAAAATGTTTATTATGGCGGAACGCAAGAACAATGGAACAGTATTCGCATGAACAGGCAGAGGAATTTGGATTTGTTATATGCGAATAATATATACTTTAACGCGGAACAAATGCATCCGCATGCTTTAGAAAAAGTAGAAAAAACTGCAGTAACATGTGAATTGCCGGGTAACATTGAGTATTGGGTTTGCAGTGACTGCGGAAAATATTTTGCCGACGCGGCAGGGACGAACGAGATCGATCTGGCGCAGACAGTGATCAACGCAACCGGCCATAAATGGAACTCAAAATACACGACGGATAAAGCACCGACATATACGCAGACCGGAACCGAGTCAATCCACTGCGAGAACTGCGGAGTAATCAAAGAAGGGTCCGAAAGAACAGTTGCGAAGCTTAAGAAACCCGTCAGTATACTGACAATCTCCGGAATCACCGACAAAACATACAACGGCAGAGCGCAGACGCAGGCCGTAGTTGTTAAGGACGGCAGCATTCCGTTGGTGAATGGAACCGATTACACGGTTTCTTACAAGAACAACACAAATGCAGGTACGGCAAGTGTAATCATCAAGGGCATTGGTAACTATTCCGGCACTGCCAATAAAACCTTCACGATCAAGCAGGTACCGAACACCATCACAGCCAAGAGCATTGTTAAATCATACTCCGCCCTGGCACAATCTTTTGACCTCGGGGCGAAGGTAAAGAACGGAACGCCGACTTATAAGTCAGACAACAGTGCCGTCACGGTGAGCAAAGCGGGCAAGGTGACAGTCAAGGCCAAGTTCATCGGTAATGCGAATATCACCATTACATCCCCCGCAAGCACCAACTACACGTCGGCAAAGAAGACGATTGTTATCAAAGTCATGCCGACCAAGACGAAATTCACAAGAGTCACTAATGCTGCTGCCAGAAAGATGGCGCTGACGTGGGTGAAAAGGTCGAATGCGACAGGCTACATAATCCAGTACTCGACGTCGAGCGCATTCTCCGGTGCGAAAACTGTGAGAATAGACAAGAACACCACAGTCTCCACGACCATAGGTAATCTTGTAAAAGGCAAAAAGTACTACGTCCGTATTAAAACATTCAGGACGGTAAGCGGCACAAAGTATTACTCCGGCTGGAGTGCTGTGATGTCGACAACGATCAAGAAATGATTCAATAAATTTATGGTGCCTGGCACCATAAACTAGCAGTTTATAAAGTTTATAAAAATTTAATGGTGCCTGGCACCATAAAGAGGCAGTTAATAAAGTTTATGGAAATTTAATGGTGCCAGGCACCACCAGGCACCACCACAGCCTTGGCACCAAAAATGCCGGAAAGGGAGAGAATCAGATGCCCAAACTATTCTTTATCGCCGATCTTCATTTCGGTCACAAGGATGTCATAGCCTTTGACCACAGGCCATTCCGGGACGTGGAGGAGATGGAGGACGAGATGATCCGCAGATGGAACGCGAGGGTTTCAAAGGACGACCATGTATTTGTCATTGGAGATATGTTCGGAGGTGTCACGACAGCCCACGCCGGCGAGATCGTGCACGCGCTGAACGGCAGGATCCATTTGATCCGCGGTAACCATGACCCCAAAGGCGAGGTCTTCGAGAGCCTCTTCGAGGACGTCGCGGCGTGCCGGCAGATTCAGGTGAGGGTGCGCGGCGAGAAGCAGCGAGTGGTCATGCGTCACAGACTGCTGCCGATCTACCGCGGAAGCGATGAGGGCGTAGTGATGCTTTAC
>CADBQK010000262.1 GCA_902796775.1 uncultured Lachnospiraceae bacterium | reverse complement strand
TATAGCCTACAATATGTTCTCCCAGGGGATCAATCCCGAGCTGGAGATCGAGAATGTCAATGAGATCATAGATGTATGCGAGCGCTGTAATAAGATGCCTCTGGATCCGAGACATCCCTATGGAGGGAAACTGGTATTTACAGCTTTCTCCGGATCGCACCAGGATGCTATCAATAAGGGAATGCAGGCACTGGAGAAGAGAAAGTCGACAATCTGGGAGGTACCTTATCTGCCGATCGATCCTTCTGATCTCGGCCGTAAATATGAGCCGATCGTGCGGATCAACAGTCAGTCCGGAAAGGGCGGCGTAGCATTCGTCATGGATCAGTATTACGGATTCAAGCTGCCTAAACAGATGCATAAAGAGCTGGCAGATGAGATCCAGGCAATTTCCGAGGTACAGGGAGAGGTGGCTCCTTCCCAGATTATGGACAAGTTCCGCGAGATGTATATCAATGCCAAGTATCCGCTGCATTTCAAAAAGCTTAAGATCGAAGATAATTCTGAGAATGGTGCCGGCCACGATACGAAGGTAACCCTGACTTATACCTGCCGGGGTGAGCTTAAGACAGCTGTCGGCTGCGGAAACGGCCCTATTGATGCTGTGAAGAGAGGTCTTGACGAGCAGGTCGGTGTACTCACAAAGCTGACGATGTATGAGCAGCAGGCACTGACGACCGGGTCGGATTCCCAGGCGGCTTCCTACATCGAATTGATGAATGCAGACACAGGGGATAGAGCTTTTGGCGTAGGTATCAGCTCCAATACAAACCGTTCTTCGGTACGTGCGATCTTTAGTGCTATGAACCGGCTTCTCTACAAAGAGGAATGCATGGGTAATCAACAGCTGCAATAATTGAAAGTGAAAAAGTAACTGCCAGACAGGCTTCCTGATGAGAAGCCTGTCTGGTGTTGTGATAGCTTGATAAATACAGAGGGAGGCAGCAGAGCAGTTGAACAACAGAGATCAGTATAAGCGCCTGACGATGTTTGTGGCATCCGCATTGATTCTGCTGATTCAGGTCGCGATATTCTATTACATCTGGAATAAGTACTACAATTTCCGCAGCGTTATCGGAACACTGTATTTCCGCTGGGGCTATTTTGCTTTGCTTTCCATCTATGCGACCATCAACTTCTTCTTTTCCAAGATATTCGGAGCATACAGGGTAGGATATCTGAAGATTTCCGAGGTAATCCTTTCCCAGATACTGGCGGTGCTTTGCTGCAATACCGTTACCTATATCCAGCTTGCACTGATCGGACGCTGGCGTTTCATGCGTTATGCCAGACCTGTTCTGATCATGACATTGTATGATATCATTGCTGTCATGGTCTGGATCGTGTTTTCCCGATGGGTATATGCAAAGCTGTTTCCTCCGAGAAAGCTTCTGCTGGTACATGGAGCAGGAAGAAGTCCGCAATCCCTTGTCGATAAGATTACGACAAGAGAGGACAAGTATGTGATCGCGGATGCCGTTTGCCTGGATGAAGGTTTCGATGAGGTCTGCGACAGGATGTACAAATATGAGGCGATCATCATTGGTGATATCCCCTCTACATACAGAAACAAGCTTCTCAAGCGCTGTTACCGGAACGGGATCCGCTGCTACACGATTCCCAAGATCTCCGATATCATGATCAAAAGTTCAACAACGCTGAATCTGTTTGATACGGAGCTGTATCTGTTCCGCAACCGTGGACTGACGGTAGAGCAGCAGTTTTTCAAAAGGATCCTGGATATCGTGATCTCACTGTTCCTGTTCATCCTGCTTTCTCCCATGCTGCTCATTGTTGCCCTTGCCATTAAAGCCTGTGATGGCGGGCCGATCCTGTACACGCAGGAGCGGCTTACTCTTGACGGCAAAGTGTTTATGATCTACAAGTTTAGAAGCATGTATGCAGACCCGGAGGGTGAATCCGAGGCCAGGCTGGCCAGGGCGGTAGATGACAGGATCACACCTGTCGGAGCGATCATCCGGCGGCTGCATGTTGATGAGCTTCCTCAGCTTCTGAATATTCTGAAAGGTGAAATGTCGTTTGTCGGGCCGAGACCTGAAAGACCGGAGATTGCAGCGAAATACAGTGCGATCATCCCGGAGTTTGACTTCCGCCTGAAGATGAAAGCCGGGCTTACCGGATATGCCCAGGTATTCGGAAATTACCGTACCACACCGCTGGACAAACTGAAGCTGGATCTGACCTATATTGAAAACTACAGTCTGCTGCTGGACTTTATGATCATAGTCCAGACAGTGAAGATTTTCTTCCAGAAGGACAGTTCCCAGGGACTTGAGGGGGATGCACTGACACCTCTGGATGAGAAGAAGGATCAATAGTGTATTCGTGCCCGGATCGTAGAAAGGGGTGTGGCTGGATGGATGGCATAGAGGTCTCGGTTGTGATCCCGGTGCATAATCAAGTTCACCTGCTCCCGAGGGCAATCGAGTCTGCCTTGTGTCAGGGCATTCCCCTGGAAGTGATTGTGGTGGATGATGCCTCGACGGAGGATGTGCAGAAAGCAGCAGCGCCTTATCCGGTTATTCTGCTTCGCAACCGTGAAAACAGAGGAGCTGCCAGGAGCCGTAACAGAGGCGTGAGGGCTGCAAGGGGCAGATATATTGCGTTTCTGGATAGTGATGACTGGTGGGAGGAAGGCAAGCTTGCCCGGCAGCTTGAGCTTATCCGGCAGACCGGCTATGTACTGTGCTGCACAGGCAGACGTCTGGTTACACCTGAGGGGAAAAAGACCAGCCATACGATCGGGGTAAAGCCGGTGATCCGCTATCGGGATCTGCTTACCCATAACATGATCAATTGTTCCTCAGTACTGATCAGGCGGGATGCTGCTCTTGCCTATCCGATGTCTCATGAGAAATATCACGAAGACTATCTTACCTGGCTCAGGATACTCAAAAAGTATCATTTTGCCTGCGGGATCAATGAACCGCTTCTGAACTACCGAATGAGTAACTCCGGTAAATCCGGGAGCAAGCTGGCATCCGCCTATAAAACATTTATGGTGTACCGCGTACTTGGATTTCCGCTTTGGAAGTCCATTGCATGCTTTGCAGCTTATACGTTCAATGGATTGAAGAAATACAGAGGATGGATCTGGCATTGACGGCCAGGGCAGATGGGCGTTCTATGGGCGTTCTGTTTAATGACCATGGAAATAAAAAACCCCGGTATTCCGGGGTTTTTCATACAGTACTGTTAATCTGTTTTTCCTTTATCTTCGTCTCAGATAGATCTCATCGCCGATCTCCTGTACAGTTGGCGAAGGTGTATACTCATCATTGTCAAACAGATACTGGTGGAGCTGTGTAACATTGTCGTTAAATCCGTCGCAGAAGTCATAGCTCAGGCTGTCGCCGGCAAGACTTCCGGTTACGACCTGGAAAGGAAAGCCCTGTGAATCTGCGATATTGTAGCTGGCAATATCCTTTGCAATTGAGATCAGATCGATACTGGTCAGGTTTGTGTAGACCTTGGGAAGGATTTCATCGATGACATTCAGGAGTGTCGGTACATCCGAGTGTTTTACCTTTTCAAAGACCTTGCCCAGCACGATCCGCTGTCTTTCTGCACGCTTGAAGTCACTGTCTGATTTGCGGATCCGGGAGTAGGCGGTTGCCTGTGTACCATTCAGCAGTTGGTATCCGGGACCATCCAGCAATGGTGATGAAGAGCCCGTTACCTTGTTCTGCTCTTTGATCAGAGGATTGATCAGATTAAACTCAGCATCAGAGACCTCCAGCTCGATACCGCCTATTGAATCGATGATATCTGCCAGAATGCCGAAATCGACGGATGCAAACTCAGTAATATTCAGATCGAAATTGGTATTGATCGTACTCATGGAAAGCTGTGCTCCGCCATAAGCATAGGCATGATTCAGCTTTGTGAGACCATAATCCGGGACACGGACGCAGGTGTCACGATACATGCTCAGGATTTTCACCATTTTGGAATCGTGGTTGATGCTCAGGATAATGATGCTGTCGGAACGGCTGTCTTTTTTCAGGTCCCCTTCGCGGGTGTCCAGTCCGAAGAGGGCAATATTATCATAACCCTTCAGCGCTTTTGTATCGATATCATTGATGATGATCTCTTTTTTATTGACATCTTCAACCGAAGCCGATTGTATTCTTGAAAGCCTGGAAGCGATTACGATTACAGGAAGTATGATAATGATCGCGAGAAATTCAATGATCACGATCAGGCCCCATCGCCGGGTCCGGGGTGATGAGTCTTTTAGTTTGCCCATAGATGATTCCCTACTTTACATAAAACATGGTAACTGTTCAACACCTCATGTGAAATGCCTGCATCCCGAATGCCATGGGGGTGAAAGTTACAAAATGAAAGTCAATACACGGAATAGACAGCCGGATCAGACTACAAACATGCCTGTCTGCCGGTATATTCCGGGATGTTTATATACAAGTGGTATCATACCCTAAAATTATCTCTCTGACAAGTCTTTTGTGTTTCACTTTTTATTTACAGATGATTCACAAAGCGGACACAAAAGAGTGTTAGGATGTGTTCAGTAAAGAGATATAAATAAATGATGCAACAGAAAAGCTGTCCTCCTGCAGAGGCTGCTTACAAACCATATGTTATGAAATCTATAAGGAGGTTTTGCTATGTTTGACATTTTTGATGAGAACGGTTATACCGGCGAAGGTACGGAAGAGACCGGTAATGTCGATGAGTTAGAGCCCGGGACCGGCAGCAGTCCGGAAACAAACAATGATTACAGTTACTATGACAGCACCCCATCCGGAGGCTCTTCATCTTATTCTTACAGCAGCAGTTCAGCAGATGGATACAAAGATCCGGATCACCAGCGCAGATCTAAGGGCGGTTCCCGTTCAGGCAGCAGCTTTGGCCAGTGGATCGCAAAAGCAGCCTGCCTTGGCCTGGTATTCGGCCTGGTGGCTTCCGGCGTGATGTTCGGCTTTAACAAAGCAGTTGGAGGATTTCTGCCTAAAGAGTCCACCGCTTCCTCATCTGCCGCAGAGTCCTCGTTAGCTGCAGAAACTACTGAAGCAGCTCCTTCTTCCAATGTCAGCATTGTGCATACATCACAGACCGGTGTATCAACAACGGATGCTCAAGATGTGTCGGATATTGTTGAAGAGGTAATGCCCAGTATCGTAGCAGTCAATACGACTGTGGAGTCGACTGTGACAGACTGGTTTGGGCGTCAGTACAGGCAGGAGGGCAGCGGAGCCGGATCCGGTATTATCATCAGCAGTACCGATGACAAGCTTTATATTCTGACCAATTGCCATGTGATTGAGGATTCCAAGACCGTATCCGTCCAGTTTTCGGATGATACAAAGGCAGATGCCGTTGTTAAGGGCAGTGATGCGGATGCCGATATTGCAGTCCTTGAGGTAAAGCTTTCTGACCTGTCCAAAGAGACCAGATCTGCGATCAAGGTTGCCGTCATGGGAGATTCGGATTCTCTAAGAGCCGGTGCAAGCGCAATTGCGATCGGGAATGCACTCGGTTACGGACAGTCGGTGACAACAGGTGTCATCAGCGCGACATCCCGTGAAGTGCAGCTGACAGACAAGACCATGACACTGGTGCAGACCAGCGCAGCAATCAACCCCGGCAACAGCGGCGGGGCTCTCCTGAACGGAAAAGGAGAGGTGATCGGCATCAATACCGTAAAATTCTCAGATACTGATGTAGAAGGCATGGGTTATGCCATCCCGATCAACAGTGCGGTCCAGACAGCGACCGGCATCATTGACGGGACAGTCACGACAAAGACCGATGACAACACTCCGTACCTTGGGATCGCAGGCGGAACCCTGGATGAGAAGACAGCAAAGAACTATAATGTACCGCAGGGCGTTTACGTTAGCAATGTAGTCTCCGGATCCGCGGCAGACCGTGCCGGACTGGAAGCAGGCTGCATCATTACCGGATTCAATGGCAAGGAGATCAAGACAATGGAAGATCTTCAGGCAGCCATTGCAGAATGCGCACCTGGCGACAATGTGACGATCAAGGCACAGTTTGCTGACAGTCAGGGAGAGTACAGCGAAAAAGATCTGACTACGATCCTGGGCGCAAAATCTGATGACACATATTCGGATTCCGGAAACAGCTCCGGCGGCAGTTCCGGCAATAACGGCGGTTTTGGCGGCTTTGGCGGTTTCGGCAATTATGGAGGAGATTCCGGAGAGGAGGATGACAGCTTCTTCGGCGGTAATGGAAACGGCTTCTTCGGTGGTTTCGGAAGGTAGACAAAATATAAAAAATAGTATTCTTCTGCATGTTGTGAAGAAAGGGCAGATAGACTATAATAGGATGAGCGGCAGTTTGTATGCCGCTCATTCGTGCATATTATATTCGTGCATATTTACAGAGGAAAACAGTACATGGACGATCAGGATAAGAAAAACAACGAAAACGGCGGCATGGACGAATTGGACAAAACCCTTGAAAATACAGGGGGGAATGGAAATAGTCCGGAAGATAAGGATAAATATGAGGACATCTGTTATATGTGCAGACGTCCCCAGAGCCGTGCAGGGCGTATGATACACATTCCCAATACAAATGGGCTGTGTATCTGTGTGGACTGCGTGGAGAGAAGCTTTTCCATGATGGGCAGCATGGGGCTGGATCTGAACAATCTGACCCAGGGGATGGATCTGAATAATCTGTCTCAGGGATTGAATATGAACGATCTTTTCGGGGCGATGAATATTGATCCGACTTATTCGATACCTCAAGGTCAGCGATTAAAGAAAAAAGCCCAGGAGCCGGAGAAGGAGCCGGTTTTTGATATTTCCCATATTCCGGCTCCGCATGTGATCAAGGGCAAGCTGGATGAATACGTGATCGGACAGGATTATGCCAAGAAGGTCATTTCTGTTGCTGTTTACAATCATTATAAACGCGTCGGCACCGGGACGATGGATGATATAGAGATCGAAAAATCAAACATCCTGATGATCGGGCCGACAGGCTGCGGGAAGACCTATCTGGTCCAGACATTGGCCAGGCTGCTGGATGTGCCCCTTGCAATCACCGATGCAACGGCCCTGACTGAGGCAGGATATATCGGGGATGATATTGAGAGTGTGGTTTCCAAGCTGCTGGCGGCATCAGACAATGATGTGGAAAAAGCGCAGAAAGGGATCATTTTTATTGATGAGATCGATAAGATCGCAAAAAAGAAGAATACGACCAGCCGGGATGTCAGCGGCGAATCTGTCCAGCAGGGACTTTTAAAGCTCCTGGAG
The DNA here is from genome assembly GCA_902796775.1 of uncultured Lachnospiraceae bacterium. The sequence goes on along the minus strand of CADBQK010000262.1, from coordinate 5,769 downwards.
GGAAGTGAAGTGGAGGTCCCGGTCGGGGCAACTTCCAAGAATGCGATGGTACCTCTTGCCACGGTCAATACACGGAATATTCTGTTTATCTGCGGGGGTGCCTTCCCGGATCTGGAAGACATTGTTAAAAGCAGACTGACCAGAGACAGCTCGATTGGTTTTTCCGCTCAGCTGAAAGACGCATATGACAATGAGGATATTCTCCGGCACGTAACCTATGATGATCTCCGTATGTTCGGTATGGTTCCGGAGTTTCTTGGTCGGCTTCCCGTTGTGGTCTCCTTAAGTCCGCTGACAGAGGAGATGATGGTCAGGATCCTCCGGGAACCCAGGAATGCGATCTTGAAACAGTACCAGAAGCTGCTGGCACTGGATGAAGTGAAGCTGGAGTTTGATGAGGAGGCTGTCCGGGAAATCGCCAGGAAAGCCATGGACAAGAAAACCGGTGCCCGGGCACTGCGTTCCATCATTGAGGAGTTCATGCTTGATATTATGTTTGAGATTCCTAAAGATGATAATATCGGAAGCGTACTGATCACCAAAGAGTATCTCGAGGGCAAAGGAGCTCCGCTGATCAGGATACGGGATACCCTTGTTCTTCCGGGCTAGAAATACTAGCAGAAAATTTTTTCTGCGAAATGGATTTTTTTATACCAGATTTCCTGGGATGTGCTATACTGTAGTACAGTTGGTGTTATAACATGAGGATCCGTCAGTTTCCCATCAGGATTTTATACGGAGGTACGGGGGGCGGATCCATACAGATACAGATAAAGTTCAGGTTCATTACTGAAGAAAAGAATGTTTTCGGGAACAGAAAATCTATGAGAAAAACATGTATTATCATTTGCCTGGCTGCACTGATAACGCTTGCTTTTGCGGGCTGCCGCAGAAGTGCGGGTCTGTACAGCCCGGAGGAAATGCAGCAGGTTCATGATTTAACTCTGCCTGTAATGAAGCAGGTAACTGCTTATCACAATGTGATCGAGCAGAGCCTGCCGGGGACGCTAAGCGGCCGGATTGCCGGAGATCCTAATTATATCGAAGAGCTGGCTTTAATGCGTATTGATCCTAACAAGCCGATGATCGCGCTGACCTTTGATGACGGACCGAGAGTGGAGTCCACGACAAGGATTCTGGATACTCTGCAGAGGTACGGTGCAAAGGCTACCTTCTTCGTAATAGGGACCTGCGTAACTGATCAGACAAAAGATCTGCTCAAGCGTATGGGCAATATGGGATGCGAAGTTGGAAGCCATACCTATGACCATACAGATCTGACGATCTATGACGCGGAGTCCATGAAAGCAGATCTGGATAAAACAAAAGCGATTATCGAGTCTGCCAGCGGGAAACCCTGCACGATCATGAGACCGCCGGGTGGTGCGTACAATGAGGATGTCTCGGCAAGCATCGAGTATCCGATGATCCTCTGGTATATTGATACCAGAGACTGGGAGAGCCGGGATGCAGGCAGCGTCACCTCAATTACGGAGCAGTATGCCTGCGATGGAGCAATCGTGCTGATGCATGATATCTATGATTCCTCCGCAGATGCAGCAGAGCAGATCATCCCCTGGCTGGATGCCCAGGGTTACCAGATGGTGACGATCTCCCAGCTCGCTGCCATGCGCGGTATCAAGCTGGAAGCCGGTAAGGACTATTATGATTTCCTGCCGAAGACCAGCAGCACAGACACCGCATCCTCCGATGGATCATCGGACGCTTCCCAGTCACAGGATAACAGCATGGACGGCTACAGCACCGGGCAGGACGGCAGCGACTCTTCCTATATCGATAACACCTATAATGAAAACTATTATAATGAGAATAATGACGGCTACAATGAGAATTATGATGAGCAGCTGTGATCGTTTCTATCCCTGGTAACTGGAATAGATAAAAACAAAAGAAGGCCCTTTTCTTCTGCAGAAAGAGGCCTTCTTTTGTTTTTGAATGAAAGGTATTTGTGAGTTGTAAACATTTTGAACACACCCTTGTTTCCCCTGCATCGTTTATTACGGCCTGAGAACAGGTGTTAAAGACTATACAAGACAAATGCTCATACAAACCGGAAAATACTGCTGTATTTCGAAAACTTGATGGTTTACAAGGCAGGGGGCATTTGTTATTATGCAGTTGTACGGCCTTATAAAGACCGGAAACTTAGTAATGTACATCATGAGGAGGAGTATTATGAAGAAAGTAATTGGTTTGGTATTGACAGCAGTAATGGCTGTATCTCTGGCAGCCTGCGGCGGTTCCGGTTCATCTGCTGCCCCTGCATCTTCCGCAGCAGAAACAGAAGCAGAGTCTGTGGCGGAGTCCGCTGCCGAGAGTGCAGCTGAAACTGCCGGGGAAGCTGCAGAAGAATCTGCACAGGCACCTGAAGGCGAAGCATCCGGGCTGAAAGTAGCTCTGCTGCTGACTGGTGCTGCAAATGACCAGGGCTGGAATCAGTCTGCATACGAAGGCGCTCTGAAAGCCTGTGAGAAGTATGGATGTGAGTTCGCATATGAAGAGAACATTGACGCAGCAGATATCGCTGCTTCCTTTGCTGATTATGCCGGCAACGGCTATGATGTAGTGATCGGCCACAGTTTCTCTTTCGGCGATCCTGCACTGGAAGTAGCCCAGACCTATCCTGATACGAAATTCATCATCACTGAAGGCGGTGTTTCCGCAGAGAACGTGGCATCCTATGTCATGGCCTGCGAGCAGACCGGCTATGTAGAAGGCATCATCGCAGCAAACATGAGTCAGACTGGTGTTATCGGAGCCATTGGTCCCATCCCCGGCGATTCACTGGTAAAGATCGTCAACGCTTATGAGGACGGCGCAAAGTCAGTTAATCCGGATATCACCGTGCAGAAAGCATGGACCAACTCCTATGTAGACACTCAGCTTGCTCAGGAAGCAGCAAAAGCTATGATCGAAAACAATGCTGATGTAATCAAGCACTGTGCAAATGCCTGCGGTAATGGCGCGATGGCAGCTGCTGTTGAGGCTGGTATCTGGTGCCAGGGCGATTCCTATGATCAGACATCCCTTGCACCTGATAAGATCCTTGACTCTGCACTGTACAATGTCGATGTTGTCATCGATGTGGCTCTTGGCAGCGTGATCGACGGCACATTCAAGGGTGATGTTTATAACCTTGGTATGGCAGACGGAGCGGTAGAGGTCCTGATGTCCGACAACCTTCCCGATGATGTGAAGGCAATTGCCCAGGATGCTATCGACAAGATCAGCTCCGGTGAGCTGACCGTTGAGCGCGATTACACTCTCAGGGATTAAGGAAACAGTATACGAATAACGAAGACAGAAAAGAACCTATCCGCTGCTGTATAGGGCGGATAGGTTCTTATAATTACTGCCCGGGAAAGGAGATAGCCGTGTCCCTTCTGGAAATGAAGCAGATCTGCAAATCCTTTGCAGGTGTTTACGCGAATGAGAATATTGATTTGACTGTGGAAGAGGGCGAGATCCATGCCCTGCTTGGTGAAAACGGTGCAGGGAAAACCACATTGATGAACATTCTGTTCGGACTGTATACGGCAGACAGCGGAGAAATCCTCTGGAAAGGCAGCAAAGTGGATTTTGCTACTCCGCGGGATGCTATCGCGGCCGGGATCGGCATGGTGCAGCAGCATTTTTCTCTGGTCAGCAAGATGAGTGTTCTGGACAATGTGATCCTGAACCTTGCAGGAAATGCCTTTATCCTGAACCGCGGGGAAGCAAAGGGAAGACTGCTGGCTCTTTCGGAAAAATACGGTCTGTCCGTAAACCCGGACGCCCGGATCCAGGATTTGTCAGTAGGAGAGCAGCAGCGCGTGGAGATACTGAAAGCCTTGTACCGTGATGCGAAGCTTCTCATTCTGGATGAACCGACCGGCGTCCTGACACCCCAGGAGACGGCTCAGTTTTTTGATGTACTGCGGAGCCTGCGTCTGGAAGGACATGGTATTATCCTGATCAGCCACCGTATGAGCGAGATCATGGAGATCAGCGATAAAGTAACGATCCTGCGGGATGGACGGAAGGCAGCAGAGCTGGATACGGCAGATACGACCGTGCAGGAGCTCTCTCATTATATGATCGGCAGGGAACTGAAGCAGGAAGAAACAGCCAGAGACAGCTCTCTGGAGCACTCTGTTCTGGAGCTCCTGAATGTTTCAAATCAGCATGGCAAAGGCAGCCGTCATAAGCTGGAGAATATTTCGCTTGCTGTACAGGGGAGAGAGATCCTGGGGATAGCCGGCGTTGAGGGAAATGGCCAGAAAGAGCTGGCTGAAGTTATCACAGGAATCCAGAAAACTGCCGGAGGCAGCATCCGCCTTGACGGAGAGGAGATCAGCACAAGGAACGTCAGGAGCCGTTATGAAGCTGGGATTTCCTATATCTCGGATGACCGCATTCTGGACAGCCTGGTTACGGGGATGGATATCACGGAAAACCTTCTTCTGCGGGATTTCCGCAAAGCTCCGTTTGCTAAAGGAGGCGTGACAAATCGCAGGGCGATGAAGGATCATGCACTTTCGAAGATGGAGAGGTACCAGGTACGTGCCTCCGGCCGGTCCGGTCCGGATACGCCTGTCAGGCTATTATCCGGAGGAAATCAGCAGAAGCTGATCATCGCCCGGGAGCTGACGGACCACTGCCGGGTCATCGTTGCCAGCCAGCCTACAAGAGGGCTGGATATCGGGGCGACAGATTTTGTACGCAAACTGCTGGTGGAGCAGCGCAATGCCGGTAAGGCTGTCCTGCTGATTTCTGCGGATCTGGAGGAGATCATGGCACTGAGCGACCGGATCGCGGTTCTTTTCAATGGACAGATTGCCGGGATCCTGGACAGACAGGAGGCGACTGTTCAGAAAATAGGACTGCTGATGGGCGGTATTACAGGAGAGGAGGGAGAAGGACATGAGGCGTGAAAGAGTTCAGAATGTTCTGGATGTCGTCTGGATCCTGCTCCTGACCCTTCTTGTCGGGCTGATCCTTGTACTGGTCTGTAAAGCACCGCCTGCAAAGGCAATCGGGCTGTTTTTTAACGGAATCTTCGGTTCCGTCAATGGCTTCACAGAGATTTTTGTCAAAGCCTGTCCTCTGATCCTGACAGGCCTCGGCTGTGCCGTTTCCTACCGCACTGGTTTCTTTAATATCGGAGGAGAAGGGCAGTTTTATGTGGCGGCAATGGTTTCGGCTATGGTAGTGCTGAATATGACATTCCTTCCCGGCATCCTGCGGATCATCCTTGCTCTGGTACTCGGCTTTATCGCAGGAGGCCTGTGGGCTCTGATAGCTGCTTTGCTGAAGGCAAAATTCAATATTTCAGAGATCATTGTGACGATCATGCTCAATTACATTGCCATTAATTTCCTGGGGTATGCCGTACGTTCCTTCCTGATGGATCCGGAGGGTAATGTACCCCAGTCTCCGAAGGTAGAGCCGGCTGCCCAGCTTCCTGTCCTGATCCCCAGGACCCGCTTCCATGCCGGTATTCTGCTGGCAGTTGCAGCCTGTTTTGTGGTCTGGTTCCTTTTGGAAAAGACGACGGTTGGTTATGAGATCAAAGCGGTTGGTCTGAACATGCGGGCCAGCTCCTGCAGCGGTATCTCCGCTATGAAAAACATTGTCCTTTCTGCATTTTTAAGCGGAGGTCTTGCAGGGATCGCCGGGGTAGTGGAAGTACTTGCCATCCAGAAAAAGCTGCTGGAGGGGATTTCTTCAGGATGCGGGTATACGGCAGTACTGATCGCACTGGTTGCC
>CADBQK010000261.1 GCA_902796775.1 uncultured Lachnospiraceae bacterium | reverse complement strand
TCAGGGGCAAGTGAGCGGAACATATCGATCTCACTCTGCTGATTGTGTCCGAGATAATTATACCTGTTGCTGCATACGATCATGAATATGCTCTGAGGATGAAAATCCTGAAGAGCACGTGATGCCTTGCGTCCCGAATTCAGAATGTCATTGGTGCTTCCGTAGGAGAGCCGGAACTTTTCACCGACAGCCAGATCACCACCTGAGCGGAGAGTACCGTCCTTGTAGTAATTATAGAAATGTCTTGCAACATTTTTTCCATGACGTTTAATGATTATGGGGAATTCCGCAATATTGCCGATAAAATTCCGGTCAAGCTTTATGTTCAGGTATTTTTTAAACAGATCAGCAGCAGGCTGATCGTCTATTGTTATGACTTCGTCACGCTCATTAAGCGCGGTTATGGTATGCTCTGTCCCTAAGGGAGACCAGCCGAGAGCGTAGGTGGAAGAAGTGTGAAGATTTCTGCCGGAAAAAATGATCGCGATCACGCCTTTACGTACGGCCTTGTCCCCGAGCACATAAACATTTCCGATAGAAAAAACGGGGTTAAAGCGAATTGCGGAACATGCTCCTACCACGTTTATATCCTTGCTGGGGAGCTTCAGGTTGTCCAGCAGCTCGTCTAAAGGCCCTATGGAAAGGCTATTGGCGAAAAGCATCAGTGATTTTACATCCTGAGTCCGGGAAAGGACTCTCGATATATCGGCGCCGATTTCAGCCAAAGGATCCATATCGCAGTCATAGGTAAGAACCCTTACGGAACTGTCAGCGTCCTCGAAAAGCATAAAAGTAACCGTGTAGGTGTGGTCCGAAAGAACACCGCCGCAGATCTCGCCGATAGTGGTGAGACCTGCGATCTTTGTGTCCGGAAGTATTTCATAAAAAATCCTGGCCACGTCCGTTGCATCTTCAAAATCCGGCTGGTCAATGCAGATTATGGCCAGCCTTTCGGATGCAGCTGCATATTCTTTTTTTTGGCTCATGTCGACCAGTATACGTCTGAGACTGTCCTGATCGGCAACATCAAATGATATCTGTTTCATAATGTGTTATCCGGTCGTTCAGATTTTGAAGTAGCTGATGATTTCAGCAAGCTGGTCGGCAAGTTCCCTGAGTTCGGCGGCGTCATTATTAATGAGAGAGAAAGTGGCATTAAGTTCTTCCATTGATGCATTGGTCTCTTCTGTTGATGCCGCATTCTCTTCGGAAATTGCGGACAGGTCGGAGATGATATTTAGCAGGCTTTCCTTTGCACGGTCAAGCTCTGCAACACGGTCCCTGATCATTTTTGAACTTGATGAAACAGCATCCACGTTGTTCATCATATCCTGCATATCGCTCTGAGTAGCATCCAGCTGGCTGCTCTGGCGGGAGAAGTTTTCATTAAGTTCCTGCATGACGGAAACTGATGCTTCCGAATCCTCCAGAAGCTTGCTGACGATATTTTTGATCTGGTCTGCGCTCTCCTTTGACTGGTCGGCGAGGGCACGTATTTCATCCGCAACGACTGCAAATCCCCGTCCTGCTTCACCTGCTCTTGCTGCTTCGATCGAAGCGTTTAAGGAGAGCAGGTTAGTCTGAGTCGCAATATCGGTGATAGCCTGTGAGAAGGAATCAATGGACTTTGCAGACTGGTTGGTGGAGTCAATGGTATTCTCTATAGCGTTGACAGATCTGGTAACATTACGGTTCTGATTTATGAGATTTGTCATTGCGGCCATAGCGTTGTCACATGATGACTTCATGTCAGCGGCAGCATTATCAAGCTCTTCAACCTGTTTGGATATGTCGTCTATATCATCGCCTATGTGGTTTGTATCGGTAGTAGCATTTTCAACGCTTTCTGCCTGGGATACTGCACCACGGGAGATATCATCAACGGCACTTGTAACCTGTGTGGAGGCATCGGATGCCTGACCGGCAGAAGTGCTTAGTTCTTCGCTGTTTTCCTTGAGTTTTGACGATGTTTCAGCGGTCTTGCTGATAACGTCACGGAGTTTCTCCTGAAGG
>CADBQK010000260.1 GCA_902796775.1 uncultured Lachnospiraceae bacterium | reverse complement strand
AAAGCAACCGTAAAGGTGACCATGGTGCGGGGAAATCGATATGTATATTGTCACAGGTATGAACAGGACTTTAATGTCCAAATTTATAAAAGCGGGGATGTTGACATAGAATTTAGGGAAGCCTGCTATGGATCTGTAAAAATCCGTGTCTATGCGTATAGCGAAGACAAGGATAATCAGAATGCTTTCCTTAAACGGTGCACAAAGGATATGAAGGCTGTGCTTGAGGCGTATGTCGGGAGCGTAAGCTGGCATATCCTACTTGCGTATTTCCCGCCGGTGTCAGAAGAATTAACAACGGATACCTGGTGCGATGCATTTAAAGTTGCAGCGAAGTATGCGAAATGATTTTTGTTATAGCGGATGGAGGTGTGCCATATATAAGAAGTGGTTAATCTTGCTTGAAAAGTCTGGATAGGAGGAATAGACCATGGCAGACAAAAATAAGAAGGATATTGGTGCGGGCATGCTGGATATACTTATCCGTGGGCAACGTGAGGGAAAGAGCCAAAATGAGATCGCGGAAGGGATCCGGGCCGGATTTGGCTCTGACTATCTGAGCTTGGAAGAGGGAGTGGCAAAAGGCTCATCAATCGTGGATCCGGATAAATACACCAGGGCGATGGACAGTAAAGGCAGGAAACCCAGGAAGGCGGCGCCGTTTGAGAGGGATCTCGACAAGAGTTTGGAGCGTGCAAGGAAGCGCTGTGCTGCGGAGACAGGGTCGCCAGAGTACCGCAATAAGGTAATCGCGCAAAAGAAAACCCAGATTCACAACGAAATGGACAAGCGCGGAACCGACGAGATTACCAGCCGGATTCGCGGGTATGATATCGCTCTCATGCGCTTCTCGGAAATCGAGTCAACTGGACAGCCCAAAATCAAAATGTTCGTGAACGGAAACGAGATTCCGGACCAGCAGTTCGACGAAGCGCTCGCAGAAGTCGCAGGTCTGAACGACAGCAAGGCATTTAACGTCGCCGCACAGGCGGCTATGAATCTTAAAGAACAGGCAGGCATCCAGGGCGCGCGAGCTGCAACGCAGGCAGGTATCAGGGCTGCCACAGCACCTGCACGGGCAGTCTCGCAGGCTTCAGAAAAAGGTAATGCGATGGCCGGGCAGCTGCTGCGCCTGCTTTTCCAGATGGTTCTGGAAACAAGCCGTTCAAGATAATTATTCAAGATAAATAAATGTCAAACGCCCCTGGAGACTCGTTGTGAGTTGACCAGGGGCGTTTTAGGTGTGTATGTTTAGACGCCATGCGACCAGAAAGTGATCAAAAAATATAGAAATACGATTATTAAAAATGTGAGCATTATGTGCCTCCTATGGCTCCTTAAGAGATCGCCTATGTATTCCCTTTATATTACAGTGTATTTATGAACATCTCGGTCTGATCACGATATTTTTCTGGAATTTGAATATCAGTCCCAGACAGGACAGCATCGGGAGAGAGTGCGTGAGCAAAAATCCATGCGATTGACACATTTTTGTTGGAGCAATGGATCACTGCGAGTCCAGATGCAGAATTTTTCTTTTCCATTTCCGATATTTCTTTTTTGACTGCTGCCTTCTTCAGAGCCTTTTGTTTTGGCTGTTTTTTTGATTTATCAGTAACAGAATCTGCGCCAGTTTTGGTTTTATGGATCTTAGATACACCGTAGAAATTCATGACTTCAGGCGCCGTGAGTTTGTCTACAAGGTCGAGGTTCCCTTCGATGTACAGGCCGTCTATGGAATTTACGCGTGAGAGTGCTACATACAGCTGCCCGTAGGCGAAGATTTCAGGACGCGTTGACCGTGCCCCTTTTTTCTTGTCGTCGCTTCCGAGGACGAGGACTACCTTGCCGTAGGTCTGACCCTGGCTCTTATGAATCGTGATCGCGTATCCAAGACGGAGAGGAAGTTGGCTGTAAGAACCGATTTTTTCCTTCTCGACCTTTTTATTTCCGTTCTTTTCCTTAACGACATATCTCTCGATATCCCATGTTGCATATGGTACATCTACTTCTTCCCCGGTCTCATGGATCAGCACAGACACGCTGCTTTCATATGTGGCGGTGATGGTGCCGCTGCTTCCGTTTCGGTATTTTTCAGAGTTTTGGACCATGATTACATGTGCGCCATTTTTTAATCTGATTAGGTCAGGAACGAGTTTGTCCTGTTCGGAAACCTGCCCTGTACACTCAGCATAGTATTGAAACTCTTTGCCGGGAAGGCGGGAGAGGGCGGCCTTGTTTATCCGGTCGGCGGTTCTGTTTTTTCCGCAGAGATAGACTACATCTCCATCATTTACAGAAAATTTACGTTTCCTTGTGTGGGTCTTAAAGTAGGAGAGTGATGAAAAATTATTAAAGCGTACACCGTTCAGCGCATCGATCATAGATTTGTCGGACTGCCGCATCACTTCTTTCAGCTCGCATGTGACGAAATTACTGCGTTCCCAGCCGGGAGCCAGAAACGCGTAGCCGTGCCCGATGTTGAACCCGAAATGATCCGACATCATATCCCCTTCGTCCGGGCTCCCATCATCTGGATGGACAATGACTGGAGGAAGCTGGCAAAAGTCCCCGACAACGATCATCTGGATCGGATCCAGATGTGTATTATCAGGATCATTTCCGGATTCCCTGAGAGCATTTACCTTTTCTACAGATCTGACGATGTACTCAAAAGCATCAAGCCTCAGCATGGACACCTCGTCGATCAGGATCACATCCGCCTGATAAAGCGGAGAATCATTGGTGGGATTGGGCTCAGCAAGCCATGCCGCCTTGATAGGAATGCGGAATGCCCGATGGCATGTGACCCCACCGACCAGAGTCGCCGCTTTGCCGGTCGATGCAGTGATCAGAACAGTCTTGCCGGATTCCTGAAGCTCGGCAACAATCTTCCTGATGGTGTAGCTTTTTCCCACTCCGCCGCCACCTGTAATAAAAACATTTCTGCCTTTTCTTACTTCTGCAAGGGCATTCAGCTGTCCTTTTGTAAGACCCATATTATTATTTCACCTCTTTACTTGCCAGCGCTGGGCTCTATAGCCCGGATGCGTTCTTCCAAAAGTTCGATACGAGCCTGAAGCTTAGCATTTTCCTTATCTGCTGACCGCAGAAGCGCAGTCATTTCACGCTCTTTTTCAGCGACCGCCGTGGCCGTCGCAAGAGCTGCGTCTTTTTTCGCCTCGGAGATTTTCCAATCCATCTGGGCCTGAAGCTCGCGGATTGCGGCGTCGCGATCCTTTCCAGCATCAACCAGTGCCCGCTCGGCCGCATCTTTTTCTGCCTGCAACTGCCGTTCATAGTTGTTTTTTTCTGTTTCCAGGGTCCGAAGAAGATCTTTGATCTGATCATTGGATTCAGACTCCTTCCGCATAAGGTCATCGTACCCGGCAATCTTTGCTTCTGTTGCGGACAATTTATCTGCAAGAGTGGCGATTGTCCGATCTTTT
>CADBQK010000259.1 GCA_902796775.1 uncultured Lachnospiraceae bacterium | reverse complement strand
TACAAGACCTTTGGAATCGACGGGGAGATCCTGATCGACCACGCCTGGGGCATGGAGCCGGTAAGCATGTACGATATCAAACACTACCATACAAAATCCCATTCCCTGTCCAGCGGACAGGTGCTGCCAAGGCCCTATCCCTATGAAGAAGCCAGGGTTGTTTTTACAGAAATGATCGATGGGCTCTGTCTTGACATGATGACGAAGCATATCCTGGCCAGAGGATTTTCCTGGTGGGTATCTTTCGACTGGAAATCCCTGGAAGCCTGTCCGGAATACGAAGGGCCTATAGTCATTGATTTTTACGGCCGGCTGCATCCCAAACATACCGGCGGAACGGCAAGACTCCGACAGGAAACAAACTCTTTTAATTTGGTCTCCGAAGCGCTACTTTCCCAGTTCGACCGGAAGACTGACCATCGACTTCTGTTTCGGAAACTTGGCGTCTGTGCCATGGACATCCAGGAAGATCAGGGAGCATACCAGCTGGACCTCTTCACAGATTATGAAGCACTGGACCGGGAAAACCGAATCAGGGGAGCCATGCTCTCCATCCGGAAGAAATACGGAAGGAATGCCATAGTAAAAGGGCTAAACCTGATGAAAGGTGCAACCCAAATCGAACGAAATCAACAAATAGGAGGGCATCGTGCTTAGCTGCATGCAAAGACTCTTATCGCATAAGCAGGCTGCCTGACCTGCCCTCTTGATAAAAACGCTGAAGGAGGGCTGAATCATGACTGCGATAACTATAAACTATGCTTTATCTTCTTTTCCCACCATAGGATATATGCCCATGCCTGCTGATTTCCCTTACCGGAAGATCCTACAGATGGGTCGTCCAAAGCATGAAAGATATTCAGACTTTGGACTACGTCATCCATCCATGCCTTGCTCCAGAAGAGCGAAGATCTTTGCACCTTTTGACGCCCTTGCTGGTTTCAGTGACCGTATTGAAAAGAAAGAAACCCTCTATGAAACAAAAAGAGTTTTAAGTGATGAGGAACAGGCTACGCTTGACCGAAAATTAAACTGCCTGTACCGGGCTCTCAGGGAAGCAAAGTATAAAAAGAGCGCTCTTCCAAAGGTGACGGTGACATTTTATTCGCCATGTGATGACGAAGAAAATACTGCATATGGATCCTCAGGAACCTTCCAGGAGATCACTGGAATCGTTACCAGGATCGATCTGGAAATCGAAAAGACGATCACAATAAATGAACAGGTCCTTGCAATAGAGAATCTTATGGCGATCAAAGGAGATTATTTAACTGATACTATAGAAGAGACGACCGAACGCGAGGAGGATTATAATGTTATCTGAATTTGAAAAGATCCTGCGCTATGGGCGCAAAGATAAAAAGCTGTCACAGCATGATGTTGCAGACAGAGCCGGTCTTAGCATCACGACGATAGCCAAGCTTGAAAGCGGTCTTTTTATTCCGCTTGAAGACGAAAGTCTATGTAAAATTGCTGTAGCTGTTGGGGCAGATCCTGACATGCTGATCGCACTGTACCGTTCTGTATTTCATTCGGAACTTCGGCAGCAGAAGACCACTGCACAAGATTCACAGAATCTACATGCAGGAAATGAGCATAGTGAAAACGAATCCGATGAACTTGTGAAGAAAGAAAATGATGAAAATCCTATTATCCATGAACTTGCTAAGCTGGAGAGAGAGATCATGATATTGCCCAAGGAACTGCAAAATGGCCTCATACGGACCATACAGATGCTGGTACAGGCACAGATATACAGAATCCACAATATGCCTTCTCAGCAGTTGTTATAGTATCCAGATTGTTCTGAATTCTCTCAAAGAATAGGCTGATATGATATTCATCCATAGTAGCATAAGGAATGGTTAAGAAGCCAGTATGGCGCAGCCCAAATTTGTATGCGCGTATCTCCTACCGCCAATAATCGGGAACAAGGGAGAGATTCATCGTAAAAGGTAAATAGTCAGTGCATGGTCTATGAGTGTCAAAAATGAGATAATCTCTATATCTATCACAGTTACTTTGAAAAC
>CADBQK010000258.1 GCA_902796775.1 uncultured Lachnospiraceae bacterium | reverse complement strand
GCAAGTACATTTCTCATAGCCGAGCTCATAGACACGGCCGGATTCGATGACTTTTCCGGAATAACCGTTTCCATTCATTGCTTCGCCGTAGATTTTATCAAAATCACCACCGCAGGACTTATACAACCTAATCTGTGCAGGAAGAACAGTGTCTTTTACACAGGCTAAGGCTTGTTCATAATACTTGTCTTTCATAAATCCTCCCCTTATCTACAAATAAAGGATTAGCCTTTTCAGTGCCCATTCCGCAGCTTTTTCGGGATATATAACTGTCGTGTCAAATACCGGAAGCACAAAGTCCTTCTGTTATACCATACTGGGTTATATTCATTTCTTGTAATGTGTGTAACACCAGCGAGCGATCTCTCCAATCAGCCTTTCCGGCAATTCCTGATTATATGGCAGACGGATCGTGCCTTTACTCACGACATATCCGTCAAGTTGATCTGTAAAAGCTGCAATAGCCTCATCGCCGGGATAGAGACCGATGTGCTTTTTAAACGCAGCAAAATGAATAATATTTCGGCCTTTCCAGAACGTAGGCATTGACCAGGAAATTCGCTCCTCCGCTTCTGGTATGGCAGTCAGCAGAATGGTACGAATCCGGTTCAATCCGGGCTGGACTTCTTCATCCTGCGAAGCAATATACTCATCAATCGTCTGAGGTTTAACACAATAATGATCCTGATTCTGCCTGCTGAATTCTCTGCCGCATTTCGGACATATCCACTTTTCAATATGTATTCTCATATTTTTGCTGCATCCCCTCAAGTGTGATTTTTACACTCCCTCAACTATCAGTGCCCTTGCATCGACATCGTCTGCGCGCTCATGCATAATCTGCCTGTATTCATTTGATTCAAAACAGGACTCCGGCTTTTTCCTGAACGGAAAACGAATAACGATCACCCTCTCTGGTTTTCGAAGGGGACTTAGGGGCACCACATTCTCTGTGCGCACAAGGTATTCGCCGCCATAATTTTCAACAATTGGCCTTACCTTTTCGATATAATCATCATATGCACCGCGTCCTTTGTTTTCATCAGTATAAACATCAACAATAACTGTTTTTTTGCTCATTTGATGTAAAACTGATGATTTTTAATGATGGTATTGCGGAATCCCTTATTATTGCTGGATTTGAACCCGAGACACCGCGGAGTGGAAATTCATTTATACACCAACTCAAATTCCTCGCAGACCACTTTTATGTTCTCATCAAAATCTCTATGCACAGAGGCAAGTTCATTAGTCAGAAAGTGTATATGAACCTTTCGCCAGTATTCCAAAGACCGGTCGCCTTCCCCTTCTTTAAATGCATGCTTCACTGATACTTTATTGAATTCGGTAACGTATACTTTCAACGTTTTTATAATACACACTGCATCTTCGTTTGAGTCTAAGATAACACTGTAATCTCCTGCTTGCGGGATTGACTCGTTCATGATCTGATACAGGTCGTATGCTGAACAGGTTGCAGTTTTAATTCCCTGTACAACTAATTCTGCCAGTTTATCCGGATCTTCTCCAAAAGACCATGCTTCATAAGTTCCGGTCAGTCCGGACTCTTCCCATAATTCTTCTGCTGTCATATCTTAACGTCCTTCTCCACAAATCCGAATTTATAGCCACCAATCTGGGGTTAATTCTCCGAGTGTTACTATTTTTTTATGCTCATAATCAAGCATAATCTCTACAGCATGATATTTTCCTGGCATTAACTGAGTCATGAATTCTCTACACGCTCCACATGGAGCACCAGTGGTTCCATCAGACATGATCGCTAACACGCGCCTGATTTCATTCTCACCATTTGTTATCATATTAAACATTGCGTTTCGTTCTGCACATATCCCAAGTGTACAGGATGTATCAATGCATACTCCTGTATATATCTTTCCACTCGCGGATTCGATTGCGGCTGCTACACCGCCTGCATAAATCCTTTCGGAAATATCTCTTGGGTTTTGAACGGCTTTAGCCGTTTGATAAAGTTCTATCCAGATTTTATCCATGATTCCTCTCCTCGTAAAATTACGATTTATATAACTCTATTCTAATTAAAAAAATCTGTCTGCTCAATATGTATCACGGCGGAAAATCCGCCGCCTCGTTATGCTTCGACAACCGTATATTCCTCATTGCTATTCAATTTCAGTTTTCGGTTCAAGTACTTCTCCATGTCAAATGCATTTCTGCTGTCAGCATCCTCCGTGTGACGATAATTCGGATGCTTTGCGATGTCATACTTGTTCGACAGAAATGGTCGTACACCGCGCAGCTGCAGAATACATTTGCCGCCGTCCATTACGGTCAGCTCATCCCGTGTCATCAGTTCCTTGCCTGTCTTCTGGTAATTCAGGCTGTGACTGGTTTCTTTGAATGATCAGATAAAATATACCGGCAACAGCAGCGCCTATCAACATATCAAACGGATGAAGCGATGGCAGGATATTTCGAAATGCTTCCGGGATGACCTGCATAAAACACAGGAGTCTTACTGAAGCATCTGCACCTGTTGACATCCGGATAGCTTCACCGAGATTTGTACCAATCAAGCCGATAAACACATATGGAATGCTTTGCTTTACACACTTTATCATATCAAATCTCCTCAACTGTTTTTCTGATAAAAAGCCTGGTACTTGTACAAATT
>CADBQK010000257.1 GCA_902796775.1 uncultured Lachnospiraceae bacterium | reverse complement strand
TGGAAACACTGGGCATGGTCAAAGGAAGCACGATCCAGACAGTAAATGCTGTCCGCGATATCGGAGCCGGACTTAAAACACTGGTCGGCGGAGAACTGACCAAGTACAATGAGATGATGAACAATGCACGTGCTCTGGCTACCAAGCGCATGGTTGAAGAGGCTGAAGGCATGGGGGCAGATGGCATCGTCTGCATCAGATACTCCTCCGCCTCCATCATGCAGGGCGCAGCCGAAGTCATGGTCTACGGAACCGCAGTAAAATTTATGTAAGCCTGAGAAAGGGCAGCAGAAGGGAGACAAGGGACGTTCCTTTTGTCTCCTTTCTTTTTCTTCAGAATTAAAAAGGAGACAAAAGAACTGTCCCTTGTCTCCCTGTCTCCTACCCCTGATCCTGGCCCGGCTTTACTTCCGGTTCTTTTTCAGAGTCTGCCCGTATCTTTTCCTGGTAGTCTTCCGTCAGGTCTTTCCTGCGGCAGGCCAGGTTTTTGTTGGTGTTGAAACAGACGCTGTCCACTACCCGGTGGTTGACGCTGTCATAGATGACAAAGTTGATCCCGACTCGCTGGACTGCGTACTGGACACCGCCGATCTTAATGGCACAGGTCAGGTATCTGCCGGATGATCCTCCTGCTCCGCTGTTTCCTCCCTGGCTTACAATAGAATAGCTGACTCCGTCAGGAAGGGTTCCTTCACAGCTCAGGGATTCTCTTCCCCGATCTTCAGCGATCAGTCCGTCCGGTCCGGTTACGCCATAATAGCTGTAACGGAAACGGCGGTAAAGGCTCTTCTTAAACCCCAGCTCTGCCATCCCCTTTTCCATTACTTTGCTGAATAGTCTGCTGCCGTCATCCTTAACGGCTGCAAGGATGCAGTACTGAGGATTTTCTGCCAGCGTTCCCAGATAAGAATTGATATCCCGTATTTTCAGGCTGAGATCTCCGGTTACACTGCTCAGCTTGCATTGACTGCCGTCGGCGAAGACTGCAAATGCCGTCAAACTGGCATAACGGTAATCCATCTTCGATATATCTACACTAGCCAGATAGGAGCCTTTGTACTTTCCTTTATGGCAATCGGTGGATAATTGTTTGCCGCTTCCATCTTCCAGTAAGAGTGTGACCTTTTTGATATCCTGATATACATTTTTGATATTCAGGACCTGTACGCCCATCCTCTTTTTCTCTGTATTGACCGTATGGATCAGAATCGTGGACTTGGGAAGCAGCCCTTTGCGTTTCATCAGAGCAGTGTCATATTTGTCGATCTGTGCCAGACTCTCCACAAATGGGGAGCGCTTTTTGATCTCATCTGCCAGGGATGCATATCCCTGTTCCTCCAGCATCGTGTCCCGCTCAGAGAACAGGTTGGTGCCCATGCCAAGTCTGTCACCCTCAATGGTACAGCCGAGAGCTGCAAGAGTTGTCGGAAAAGCATCCAGTGTACTGTAATTACGTACTCTGTCCGGATCAGCAGGCTGCGCATCCGCATTGATATAGACAGTATAGGTTTTCCTCTCGTAGCTGTCCGGGACTGTTTCACAGAAATCGGAGTCCATGGTCAGGTGATCACCGGCCAGAACAATCGTTGTATTCTCGTAGAAATCCTGCTTCTGGACCCATTCGATAAACTGTGCCACCTGCCGGCTTGAACAGGCAAGTGCATTTGCGTAATTGTCTCTCCCGAAATCGTCCTTGCAAAGTCTGCACTTATATCCATCCTCAAAATGCGTATCGACGGTCAGCATCGTCAGGTTGAAGGGTTCATCCTGACGTGAGAGTTCCAGCAGCTCTTCCTTCGCATTCGCAAAAAGCTTTTCATCTTCATATCCCCAGAATACATAATAATCTTCCGGGATCAGTTTCTGCTGGATCGCCCAGTTATAATCATGGATCTCAAAATTTCCATGAGACTGGTAAAACAGCCTGCGGCCGCCAAAGGAAGCATCCGAACCCAGCAGAAAGACCTGCTTGTATCCCTCCTGTTCCAGAATATCCCCCAGAGTTGTTGCTCCGGGGAAAAAGGATTTTTGTGTATCCATGCTGTTAAAGGATCCGCGTTTATCGGTAAAATCCTCCCCGATATCTACCTTCATAGGCAGACCTGTTGACTGAGAAAAAAGAGCAGCCATCGTATAGGTGCCGGACGGCAGGACTGCTCCGCCGTCTAAAACACCGGAATTCCCGGAGAAATCTTCATTTTCCCTGGCAAGCTTTGTCAGCTCTGGTATGATATCTTTCTCAAACGCACCTCCGCTCTCCTGCCCGGAGTACGTTGTCTCCATGGATTCCAGATAAATATAGATCAGATTACGCTTTTTTTCAGGAAATGTGATCTGAACCTGTGCCGGATCCGAATAATTATCTTCAATGAATGAGGAAACATTCATCTGATTGGAGATCCAGGAACCCAGGGCCAGCCGGTTCCAGCTAAAAATAAATGTGATAGCGATAATCAGGATACTGGCAATCCTCTGCCACTTTAAAAACTTTGAAAACCGCTGATTCCCTCTCAGCTTCACGCACAGAAAAATATCTGCTGCAAGTACTGCAAAGGCCGGCACCAGGGTATGAAAAAGCCCTTTTTCGATCATACCGCCGCCTGTTCCTGTTAATGGCGCCTGCATGTGAAACAGGATCTCCTCGGCAGTCAGACCTCTCCAGGTCTGAAATACCCAGTTCACCAGAAAGAGTAATGCAGCTGCAAAAAAGACAAGGAAGACTGCTGTCAGGAAACCGATCCCTGCCCTTACAGAACCCGGAGATACCGCTGATCCTGCTGATCCTGCAGCTTTTTCCGGTCTTACAGTCTCCTTCCTGCGCATCTGCTCACCTCCCTGGCTAAATCTGCGGCCTGTGCCAGCACCTGCCCTTCCTCTTCATCTGCATCGACCAGAATCCC
>CADBQK010000256.1 GCA_902796775.1 uncultured Lachnospiraceae bacterium | reverse complement strand
GTAATGCCTTGGAATCTCCGGCTCCAATCCCTTCTCCAAATCCCTTTCGTATTCTTTTTTCAGTGTGTCCCAATCGTATTCCGAATGACCCATGATGAAGAACTGGGAATTATCCTCTGTGGCCACCACATAGACCCCTGCTTCCTGCGACATGGAAAGGATGCGCAGCTGCGGAATCTTCTTAATGTCCTCCGCCAGCACCTGTGTATGCCTGGAATGAGGGACATAAAAGACATCGTCAAATCCCCGGAACAGCCGTGCTTTCCTGTTGACCATGGTATGGGCGAACACACCCGAAAGCTTCTTTTTCATGATGTGCTTCGGGATACCGTAATGGTAGTACAGGGCTGCCTGAGCCCCCCAGCAGATATGGAAAGTGGAATGCACATGCGTTTTTGTCCATTCAAGGATCTCGCAGAGCTCCTTCCAATAGTCCACCTCTTCGAACTCCATCATCTCGACAGGAGCTCCTGTGATGATCATCCCATCATAATTATCCTCTTTGATCTCGTCAAAGGTCTGATAAAAAGCAAGCATATGCTCCCCTGACACATGACCGGCCTTGTAGGACGATGTCTGCAGCAGGGTGATGTCGATCTGAAGCGGCGTATTTGACAGTCTTCGCAGGATCTGGGTCTCCGTCTCGATCTTTGTGGGCATCAAATTGAGAATGATGATCTTCAAAGGACGGATATCCTGGGAAAGAGCCCGGGTCTCTGTCATGATAAAAATATGTTCATTCTCAAGGGTACTGGTTGCAGGAAGATTATCCTGTATCTTAATAGGCATTGCAGTTCACTCTTCTCTCAATTATGCATGTGTTTGTGACACTTTTTTCATTTTATGATAAACAAAGAAAAAGGTCAAGGCTGACACGGTGGTTTCGATGCTTTTCTATCTGCTCCCCCCACTCTTTCTATCTGCTCTATCTGCCCTTGCAAGAAGAACGGATAGGGATTATACTGTGTTCATATGTGATGATTCTATCGAATTCGGAAACGAAACAAAATGATTCCCGGTCATGGTTTCCGCTCACATATAGTTCCCATTCAAGCAGGAGGGTTTTCATGGATAAGAAAGAAAAAGCAATCGAATTACATGACAAAGGCTATAACTGCTGCCAGGCTGTGGCCTGCAGCTTTGCTCCGGATCTTGGCTATGATCCGAGCCTGATCTTAAAAGCCGGTGAGGGCTTTGGCCTTGGCATGGGCGGGATGAATGGCAACTGCGGTGCCCTCGCCGGCGCCGTCATGCTGGCCGGTCTGAAAAACAGTGACGGTAATACGGACACGCCCATGAGCAAACGCAGCACGTACAAACTGGCAAAAGATATCTACCAGAGCTTTGAGAATAAAACCGGCGGCACGATCTGCCGCCAGCTCAAAGGGGTCGATACCGGCAAAGTGCTGTGTTCCTGTCCGGACTGTATCCGGGCAGGTGTCGAAACAGCCGAAGAAGTGCTGGGCCTGTAACGATCAGCAAAATCATTAAAAGAACACCCCCGCTTCAGACCTGCGTGTTTAAAGAAATACGCTTACTGAAAGCAGGGGTGTTCTTTATTAGGATGATTGAACTTTAAAAGGCTGATCTCCTGAAGACTAAGCTCGTAAAACTGATCTCATGAAACTTCTCAGGCCTCAGCTGCAGCTTTAATAGCTGCAAGCAGATCCGGGAACTCCTCAAAAGCCTGCAGATCCGGATTGTCAGCTATGATCTGGGCAGGACTTCTGAAAAGGAAACCTGCCTTGCTCGCACGGATCATAGCCAGGTCATTGTAGCTGTCTCCACTGGCAATAGTCTCAAAACCAATGCTCTGCAGTGCTTTTACTGTCGTGAGTTTGGAGTTTGCCACACGCATCCTGTATCCCGTAATCTCCCCATCCGGAGCAACCTCCAGTGTGTTGCAGAAGATAGAAGGCATGCCAAGCTTACGGATCAGAGGCTTGGCAAATTGTTCAAAGGTGTCACTGAGAATGACGACCTGACAGTAATCCCGCAGCTCATCAAGGAACTCTCTTGCACCCGGCAGCGGATCGATCTTTTCGATGACGGCCTGGATCTCCTTCAGCCCCAGGCCATGCTCTTTCAAAATACCCAGACGGTACTTCATAAGCTTGTCATAATCCGGTTCATCGCGAGTTGTCCTTCTCAGTTCCGGTATGCCGCTCGCCTCTGAAAAAGCGATCCAGATTTCCGGTACAAGCACACCTTCCATGTCCAAACAAGTAATGATCATAACAATATTCTCCTTATGATTGATAATGATTCAGGATCCGGCACAATGACGGTACAAATCTGCAGGCACTGCCTTTTCAGGAAGATGATCCAGTGCTTGCATTCTCCTGGCAAATATAATATAGTAATATCTGCCCTGCTAACCGGCATACCTGCCCGTAAACAGGACGAATCAGGCTGCAGACTCTTTCCCTGCAGACACATACAGATATATCCAATACAAACAAGAAAGGAGAGCTTTTATGGATATTGTTCAGCTTTGCGAGATCGGTATGCTGGTCCTCTTTGGCCTGTCCTGGCCATTTAACATCAGCAAATCCCTTCGCTCCCGTACTGCCAAAGGCAAAAGCGTCCATTTTGAGATCATTGTCCTGTTGGGTTATTCAATCGGCCTGGTGGGGAAATTTATAACATATCACAGGACCGGGGTCTTTGCCTACTCCATCTGGTTCTATTTTGCAGATATCATCATGGTCTGCATCGATCTGGTCTTATATATAAGAAATACCCGGCTGGACAGACAGGCTGAAAACCAGGCCCCCTAGATTTCCTTTACCCAGAGACCGTGAAGATTGCAGTACTCATAAGCTGCTATTGCCTTCTCACCTTCAGCAAGGACAAAAGCTGCTTCCGGCTTCTCGCCCGGTGCAAGTTTCTTCATCTGGAATCCTGCGGATGTCTCCAGTACGATGAATTCAATATAGTGCTTTTCCAGCATAGGATGTTCTGCTTCGCCTACCTTGACAATGACATTGCTGCCATCTACTGTAACGAACGGAACATGCTTCTCCCTGGCGCCGTCTGTAGCTTCGGCTGCCAGCTCTGCCATCGGCTCGCCGCAGCAGGAGACAGGAGCTCCGGACTCATGTAGAAATACAATGATATTTCCGCAATGATTACAGCGATAAAACTTCATATGATCGAACCTCCTTTTTGATCTTATGATACTCTGATAAAGAATTCAATGCTGGAAGCGTTAAAAGCTAATTCCCGCTTCCTGATCAGACGGATTGCTCCGATGCAAAACAGCTCCCGCAATCCTCCAAACGCCTTTTCTGGTCTTGAAGGACTAGCCTTCGCGTCACAAGCATGAACGGCGTTCTAACCTTTTGACACCTTTATCATATCATAGCATTCCTGCTTTAAAATGGCAAGGTGCAACCACCTGTCCCCCTGCCGTACAGTTTAGAATCACTGGTCGGCTGTCTTATGTATAAAAGAGGAGAATCCTTATGATCCGAAGACGAAAAAGAAACCTGGCTGTCCTTACTGCAGTCCTGCTGTTATGCCTGCTCGCGGGCTGCACATCCGGCAGAGGAACCACTACAACCGAAGAATTTGAAAAAGCATGCCAGAATGATGGTCTGTCCGTCACCCTGAATGCGGACCCCGCTTCGATCCCGTTCCCGGAAGGGCTGACTGACTGCGCCACTGCCGAGCATAACTCTGAAAGCATCCTGGTCAGATATCTGGTTTATTCTGATGGAGAGGCAGCCGCCAAAGCCTATGCCTCTTTCGTAGAGGATGCGGATCCCGGCAATATGGGGACCATGTACCAGAACGAGCTGAAGCACTACACGGTGACCGTTGCCCAGGCTGACAGCTACTATACCAAGCTGATCCTCTCCGGCACACAGATCCTCACAGCAAAAGGACCGACCATGTACAAAAGCGAGCTCGACAGGATCATCCTGAAACTCGGATATCAATAGACCAATCTGATTCGTTACAGACTTTTTCCAAAAAGCTTAGGGGGAGTTCATTCTTTCTTTATAAATACCTATTG
>CADBQK010000255.1 GCA_902796775.1 uncultured Lachnospiraceae bacterium | reverse complement strand
TGCGGGGCAGAAGTGCAGAAGGGCAATGCACCTACTGAGAGGAAGCTTCAGCGTCTGTTCCGCCGTCCGGAGGCGAGCCGTCTGATCCGTAAATGCAATGATTTCGGTGCTGGCGGTGTGTCTGTTGCAATCGGAGAGCTGGCCGATGGCCTGTTTATCGATCTGGACAAGGTTCCCAAAAAATATGCAGGTCTTGACGGTACAGAGCTGGCGATTTCCGAGTCCCAGGAGAGGATGGCTGTTGTGGTCGCCAGCGAAGATGTCAGCGAGTTTATGAAGTATGCAGGGGAGGAGAACCTGGAAGCTACAGCTGTAGCTGAGGTAACAGAAGATCCCAGGCTTGTCATGATCTGGAGAGGCAAAAAGATCGTAGATCTTTCCCGTGCTTTCCTGGATACAAACGGCGCCCGTCAGGAGGCAAAGGCCTGCGTACTGTCGCCTTCCCGTCAGGATTGTCCAATCGCAAGACCCGGTGCATATTTTGATCCGGCAGATGTGAAAAAGAGTGTGACCGCCTGCCTGGGCGATTTGAATGTATGCTCACAGAAAGGCCTGGTAGAGATGTTTGATGCATCTATCGGTGCCGGAAGCGTATATATGCCTTATGGAGGGAAATACCAGCTGACAGAGACCCAGGCGATGGCAGCCAGGCTTCCTGTACTGAAGGGAAAGACGGATACGGTCACTTTGATGAGCTACGGCTTTGATCCGTATCTTTCCAGCTGGAGTCCCTTCCACGGCGCAGCCTGGGCGGTGACCGATTCTGTTGCAAAGATCACAGCAGCGGGGGGCGACTTCCATAAGATCCGTTTCTCCTTCCAGGAGTATTTCCGCCGCATGACCGAAGACCCGGATACATGGGGAGATCCGCTGCGTGCGCTTCTGGGTGCATATACGGCGCAGATCGGCTTTGGACTCCCCTCCATTGGGGGAAAGGATTCTATGTCCGGATCCTTTAATGAGATCCATGTGCCGCCGACACTGGTATCCTTTGCTGTCGATGTAGCAAAGGAAGGAGAAATCCTGACACCTGAGCTCAAGCAGGCCGGAAATGTGCTGGTGAAGTTTGAGGCGCCGAGGGATGCGGATGATATGCCGGATTATGCCGGGATATGCGAGCTCTATGACCAGATCCATAAGCTGACAATGGAGCGGACGATCGTTTCTGCTTACACTTTGGGATGCGGAGGCCTTGCAGGGGCTTTGTGCAAGATGGCCTTCGGCAACAAGCTGGGATTTGAGACAGACCGGGATCTGCGTCCTGCGGACCTTTTCTTGGAAGGAGAGTACGGCAGTATTCTTGCCGAAATGCCTCTGGATAAACTCTCTCAGATCAGTATCCCGCATACTCTGGTAGGCAAGGTCATCTCAGCGCCTGTTTTCCGCATCTGGTCAGCAGAGGGTGAACTGTGTGCGATTGATCTGGAGGAAGCACTGGCAGCCTGGACAGGTACCCTTGAAAAGGTATTTCCGACCCGTTCCGGTGTCAAACAGGAGCCGGTGCCGGATGTACTGTGGGAGAAAAAGCAGATCACTGTCTGCACCCACAAGATCGGGGCTCCGAAGGTGTTTATACCTGTATTTCCGGGGACAAATTGCGAATACGATACAGCAAAAGCTTTTGAGAAGGCGGGGGCCAGAGTACAGACTCAGGTTTTCTGCAATCTGAGCGGTGAAGAGATCCGTGAGTCGGCACAGGCATTTGCAGATGGTATTACAGATGCGCAGATACTTATGTTCCCCGGCGGTTTTTCCGCAGGAGATGAGCCGGAAGGCTCCGGAAAGTTCATAGCGACCGCCTTCAGGAATGAGAAGATAAAGGAAGCTGTGGAAACGCTCTTGACGAACAGAGATGGACTGGTACTGGGTATCTGCAATGGTTTCCAGGCTTTGCTTAAACTCGGGCTGCTGCCTTATGGAAAGATTTCTGTACAGAATGCAGATTCACCGACCCTCACGACGAATCATATCGGAAGGCATATATCCAAGATGGCATATACCAGAGTCGTTTCCGGGAAATCTCCCTGGTTATCTCTGGTACAGCCCGGTGATATCCATGCCATCCCCATTTCACATGGAGAAGGACGTTTTGTTGCAGGTGACGCCTGGATCAAAAAGCTCTTTGATGAAGGATGCGTTGCGACGCAGTATGTAGACCTCAATGGTCACCCGACAATGGATGAGGATTTTAATCCCAATGGTTCTTATGCCGCTATCGAAGGGATCACCAGTCCGGATGGCCGGATCCTCGGAAAGATGGGACATTCCGAAAGAATCGGACAGTCTGTGGCGGTGAACATTACAGGCAATCAGGATCAGAGGATTTTTGAAGCCGGTGTGCGGTATTTTGCAGACTAGGCTCAAATCTATGCTAAGAAAAATGCCTTCAGGCCAGAGACCTGAAGGCATTTTTCTGCATGTATTCACTTTTTATCCGATTTTACTGCTCCGGATAATCCGGGATGTTAGCAGGAAGCTCAGAGGTGCAGTTCGGGCAGCGGACTGCTTCGATTGCAATCTCAGATTTGCAGAACGGGCACTCTTTGGTTGTTGCAGGTTCATCCGGATCAGGCTTGCGCATTTTGTTGAGCGCTTTGACGAAGAGGAATACCACAAATGCAAGAATCAGGAACTGGATTATGGTCTGGATGAAGTTACCATAAGCCAATACCGGAGCACCGACCTCCTGTGCTGCTGCCAGTGTATCATAATGTTCCCCGTTCAGGGATATAAACAGGTCAGCAAAATTAACACCGCCGGTAATGAGTCCCAGGATCGGGTTGAAAATATCCGTAACCAGGGATGCAACGATGGTGCCGAAGGCGCCGCCGATGATCACACCGATTGCCATATCCATGACATTGCCAGTCAATGCAAACTCTTTAAATTCTTTCCACATAACAATCTCTCCTTTTTTTGTGTGAAGTATAAATGTTTTGTCTATGTCAACGACAGTGCTGAAAAATGGATCAGTACTGTCAGATGAACCAGAAGGATGATCAGATGCTCAGCTGACTTTATCCGGATCAGATGTATCCGCATCTTCGGCATGACTGCTTAGGTCTGTTTTGGTCTTCAGCAGAATGGATTCAATACGGTTTTTATCCATTTTGAGGACTGTAAACTGGTATTTGCCTTCTGTGACAGATTCACCTTCCAGAGGAATGTGTCCCAGCCGCTGCATCATATGGCCGGCAATAGAATCATAATCTTCTGATTCCAGATTCAGACTGAACAATTCGTCAATATCATCCAGCCTTGTATTGCCGTCGATCAGGTATTCACCCTCCGAAAGCTTCTGGATATCATCTGTCTCTTCTGCATCATATTCATCCCGGATCTCCCCTACGATCTCTTCGAGCAGATCTTCCATGGTAATGATGCCGGCAACAGTGCCGTACTCATCCAGTACGATTGCCATACCGATGGAAGATTTGCGCATCTCCATCATCAGATCGGAAACTTTCCGGAACTCATAGGTGAAATAAGGCTTGCGCAGGAGAGTGCGGATGGAAAACTCATCCGGACTGCCCGTATAGCAGAACAGATCTTTTAAATTCAGGATACCGATAATGTGGTCTTTATCTTCTTCATAGACAGGGATGCGGGCATATTTTTCCTCCCTGAACAGGGCAGCTGCCTCCTCATAAGTGCTGTCTACATCCAGAAACGTAACATCGATCCTGGGGACCATCACATTTTCTGCGAGAGAATCACCAAAATCCACCACATTCGTGATCAGCTCTTTTTCCTCAGTTTCGATTACCCCTTCCTGATGGCTGACATCAATGACCGTCAGGAAATCGCCTTCTGTCATGGAGGCCGTCGGCTCTTCACCGTAAATCCCCATCAGATGCATAAGAGTGCCGGACAGGG
The DNA here is from genome assembly GCA_902796775.1 of uncultured Lachnospiraceae bacterium. Next base: position 7,619 of record CADBQK010000255.1, on the reverse strand, counting down.
TATTTGTCAAAACGATGACAGGAGTCAGGAGCCTTGCCAGCACATAGATCACAGGTGCCGTGCGCAGCGCTATGGTCTCGGATCTGGCAACGGCAGCATTTTTCGGAGTGATCTCCCCGAAGATCAGGATCAGCAAGGTGAGGATACCTGTAGCGATACCGATCATCGTACCGGTACGGATACCAGTCCCCGTACGGACTGCCAGTTTTGCAGCCAGCACAGTTGACAGTGCCGAAGCGCTCAGGTTTACGACATTATTGCCAATCAGGATGGCAGTGAGCATCTTAGTCTGGTCATCCAGCAGCTTCTGGACTGTGACAGCCCGTTTGTTCCCGCTGTCAGCAAGCGTCCGGATCCGGATTTTGCTGACACTGGATAGTGCCGTCTCTGAAGATGAAAAAAAAGCGGACAGGGCAAGCAGAATGATCAATGCCACTAGCTGCAACGCGTCCCCGGAATCCAAAAAACCAACTCCTATTCCCTATATGTACAGAACCTTATCTCATAGTTTCGGAAGGAAAACCTTCAGCAGTTATTGTAGACCATCCGTGTGGGGATGTCAATTCTTCTGTTTTTAGGAAGGTATGGATTTCAGGCATTTGCATAAACCCAAAGATGTGGTATTCTATTAGATGAAAAGGCGTTTGAACCCTTGATGCCCCAGACACCGGGCAGAAGCGGATTTCTAGAGAAATACGCGGGATGCGAAGGTGCAGAGAAACCTGATAACTAGGAAAAACGGAAACGGAGTCATATGTGATGGAAGACAGCTGCCGCAGGTATTATTCCGATTGGGCTTTTATCAGCAGCGGAGCTCTCAAGGTGATTGCAGCAGGGAGTATGATCATAGACCATATAGGATTTGCTCTGTTTCCAAAGATAACCATTCTGCGGATCATCGGCCGGATCTCTTTTCCAATCTATTGTTTCCTTCTGGCAGAGAGCGCCCGCTATACGGGGAATATCCGCAGATTTCTGTTTAAGCTTGGCATTTTTGCCCTCATTTCCGAGATTCCCTTTAATCTGGCTTTTTGGAGGAGGGTCAGTTACACCCCCCACCAGAATGTGTATTTCACCTTGTTTCTCGGGGTTGCGATGATCGCACTGTGGCAGAGACAGCTGCCGTCATTACCCGGACAGGCCGGTGAGATACTGGTTCTGGCCTGCACCTGTCAGATTGCATGGATGCTGCGTACGGATTATGACTGGACCGGCATCATGGTGATTGCTGTGTTTTATTATTTCCGTGATTCCGTGGTGATCAGGTTCCTTCTGGCTGGCGCTGTGCTGTGCAGCATGGGGAAGATCGAGCCATATGCCGTGGCTGCCTTTATTCCGATTGCATTGTACAACGGAGAGCATACTTTGTGCGGAAAGAGAGCAAAAAACATATTTTATGCATTGTATCCGGTACATCTGGTCATATTGTGGATCTTATGGCTGATCATGCACCGGGTATTGAATTTGTGAACACCGAATTTACTGTTCTGAGAACGATCAGGTCCATGTCAATGGAGAAGAGGAGGAATAACATGTCCGAAACAGCTGGAAAATATGTTGCTTATGTGGGAACATATACAAGAGGAAGCAGCAGGGGGATCTATATCCTTGATCTGATAGAGGATAATACAGCTTTCCAGGTGCGGGATGCTGTTGATATCCATAATCCATCTTATCTGTGTCTCTCCGAAGACGGGAAATTTCTTTATTCCGCATGTGATGAAGGAGTTGCTTCTTTTGCAGTGCAGGAAGATGGGGGACTCAAGCTGCTGGGAAAGTCTTCTGTGAATGGTCTTCGTCCCAGCTATATTTCTGTGGACAGGGAAAACCGTTTCATGATCTGCGGCGGCTATCATGATGGGAAGCTTACCTCCCTGCGGATCGGGGAAGACGGGCTGGTCGGAGAAGTCTGTGATGAGATATTTTTGAAAGGCCTGGGCAGTGTCGGCAGCCGTCACTATCGTTCTCATGTCAGCTGTGCATTGTTTTCTCCGGATAATCGTTTTATGATGGCAACAGATCTGGGTATGGACCAGGTTTCCATTTATGAGTTTGACCCGGTGTCCGGTAAACTGGCTCTGCATGATATTGTGCGCTGTGAGCTGGAGTCCGGGCCGCGTGATCTGGTGTTCTCGCCGGATGCGAAGTATGCATATGTGGTGCTTGAGTATACAAATGAAGTTGTCAAGTTTGCATATGATGCGGAGAATGGCAGTTTTACGAAGCTGCAGAGTATTTCTACATTGCCGGAAAACTATGAGGGGAATAATAGTACGATCAATGCCAAGGTAAGTCCAGATGGACGCAACCTTCTGGTAACCAATTCCGGGAATAATTCTGTGGCAGTATATACGATCGATGTGGAGACTCAGACGATGGATACGCTATGCATTCTGCCGGTGAGCGGAGAATATCCCAGAGATACTGAAATCCTTCCCGGCGGCAGGATGTTTGCCAGTGTCAACCAGGAAGGAAACAGTCTCACAATATTTAAGATCGATCATGAAAAGAAATGCTTTATGATGAAGAAAAAGCCGCTTTCTGTCCCGTCACCGACCTGCCTGAGAATCCTGAAGATCAGCTAACAGGGCATTGATCAGACAGATGAGGATCTGCGTTCGGCACGAAGGCGCATCTTGGAGTCCAGGATCCTTTTGCGGATGCGGAAGTTTTTCGGTGTAATTTCTACAAGCTCGTCATTCTCGATGAAGTCCAGGGCCTGTTCCAGGCTCAGCTGCTTCGGGGGGACGAGCTTTAATGCTTCATCGGAACCGGAGGCACGGGTATTTGTCATCTGCTTGCGTTTGCAGACATTCAGCTCGATATCTCCGCCTTTCGGATTCTCGCCGACGACCATACCCTGATAGACCCGTACACCGGGGCCGATAAACAGTGTCCCGCGATCCTGAGCATTAAACAATCCGTAGGTAATACTTTCGCCCGCCTCATAGGCGATCAGGGAGCCGGTCTGGCGGTAAGCGATCTCTCCTCTGTAGGGGCCATAGCTTTCAAACAGTGTATTCATAACACCGGTGCCCTTGGTATCTGTCAGGAACTCATCCCGGTAGCCGATCAGGCCTCTGGAGGGAATGAGGAATTCCAGCCGGCAGTCGTTACCGGTTTTGGAGACTGACATACCCTGCAGCTCCCCTTTCCGGAAGCTGAGCTTTTCGATTACGATACCTGAGTATTCTTCCGGTACATCTACATAGCAGCGCTCCATTGGCTCAAGCTTTTTCCCGTTTTCATCTTCTTTGTAAATGACCTGTGCTTTGCTGACAGCAAATTCATATCCTTCCCTGCGCATGTTTTCGATCAGAACGGACAGATGCAGTTCGCCGCGTCCGGATACTTTAAAGCAATCCATGCTGTCCGTATCCTCCACACGAAGACTGACATCTGTGTTCAGCTCACGGTAAAGCCGGGCACGCAGGTGGCGGGAGGTCACATATTTACCCTCCAGTCCGGCAAGCGGAGAGTCATTAACCAGGAAATTCATGGAAATAGTCGGCTCGGAAATCTTCTGGAAAGGGATGGACTGCGGATCCTCCGGAGAGCAGACCGTATCGCCGATATGCAGATCCGCAATACCGGAAATGGCCACGATGGAGCCGATACCGGCTTCCTTCACATCCACTTTGTCCAGACCGTCAAACTCATAGAGCTTACTGATACGGACCTTTTCATGCTTCTCACTATCGTGATGGTTTAAGATCAGGGCATCCTGGCCAACACAGATCTTGCCGCCGGTCACTTTGCCGACACCGATCCGGCCTACATATTCGTTATAATCGATGGTGCTGATCAGGACCTGAGTCCCCATATCCGGATCACCTTCCGGTGCAGGAATATGCTCCAGGATCGTCTCGAAGAGGGGAGCCATATCGGTACCGGATTCATCCGGATCCGTCGAACAGACGCCTGTTTTGGCAGAGGCAAAGACGAAGGGGCAGTCCAGCTGTTCATCACTGGCGTCCAGATCGATCAATAGCTCAAGAACTTCGTCTACCACTTCTGCAGGCCTGGCTTCCGGCCGGTCGATCTTATTCACGCACACGATGACAGCCAGATCCAGGGCAAGTGCCTTCTGCAGGACAAAGCGGGTCTGGGGCATCGGCCCCTCAAATGCATCGACAACCAGGATAACCCCGTCGACCATCTTAAGCACACGCTCTACCTCGCCGCCGAAATCTGCATGTCCCGGGGTGTCAACAATGTTGATCTTCGTATCCTTATAAAAGATGGCCGTATTTTTGGAAAGGATCGTGATTCCTCTTTCACGTTCGATATCTCCCGAATCCATAACTCTCTCACGGACGACCTGGTTCTGCCTGAATACACCGCTCTGGCGCAGCAGCTGATCCACCAGAGTCGTCTTGCCATGGTCAACATGGGCAATGATTGCAACATTCCGGATATCATTTCTTCTGATTTTCATAAGATCTCTTCTTTCTTTCTTCCTGCACTCTCAAAAAGGAGACTGCGAAACTATGTCTGTTTAAGCGGCAGGCACTGCACCAAAGATGGAGTCAGGTTATACAGTTTCCCAATCACCCTTTCGGCAGAGCCTCATAACGAATGAACTTTTGACATAGCAGTTCAATATTATAATACCTGAAAATAACACAAGGTATATCATAACAATTCTGTCCCCGCTTTGCAAGAAAGTCTTGCTCCCGGAAATAAGCGAAAACAGTGTGAAATGTCGAAATTGAATGGAAAGTGTCGGGACTCTGCTTTTTATGTCGAATAATGTCTGAAACAATCGACAAACTATCATTTCCTTCAGGACAGGATGGTGCTACGATGAGAGAAACTTGTATTCCTATTTTTATATCCAGGGAGGGAATGATGACGCTTGGAAATAACGATTTCAATCAGGTCATCCTGTCCGGTATAGTTCATTCGCCGGTCAGATACAGTCACATGGTTTTCGGGGAGCATTTTTATACGTTTGAATTGATGGTGAACCGTAAGAGCGGCTTTGCGGACAGGATTCCGCTGATGGTGTCTGAAAAGACAGTGCCTGTCAGTGAGATCCTTCTGGGGATGTATCTGGAGGTGCAGGGACAATACCGTTCTTTTAATCAGTCCCGGGATGGGAAGAGTAAGCTTATTTTGACTGTATTTGTGAAAAAGATGCTGACTTGTGAGATGCCCGGTGCACAGATCAACCCGGTCAACAGCGTTTTCCTGGACGGGTATGTGAGTACAAAACCATACTACCGGCGTACTCCTCTGGGCAGGGAGATTACTGAGATGATGATGGCTGTTAACCGGCGCAATGCTTCGGATTATATTCCCTGTATATGCTGGGGGAGCAATGCCCGCCGGGCAATGGATTTTCCGCTGGGTACGCATGTGCGGATATGGGGAAGGATCCAGAGCCGTCTGTACCGGAAGAAGATCCTTACCAATGCCGGTCCTTCCCATATTTTCCGGACAGCTTATGAAATCTCCATCGGCCGTCTTGAGGTAAGCGTGTAAAAAATACATTTGTCTTGACTGTTTTATCCTGATGTGGTAAGAAGTATACTTGATAGACGGTTATTCCGGAATCAAGTATGGAGGCAGCTGCTATGGATGATAGAACAGTAAAGGTTTATTATGGTGAAGGAAAAGGGAAATCAGCTCTTTCCCTGGGCAGGGCGCTGGTTTGCGCCGGTGAAGGTAAAAGTGTATTTGTCATCCAGTTTCTCAAAGGAAGGATGAGCGGAAAGCTTGATTATCTGAAGAAGTATGAACCGGATATCAAGGTCTTTCGTTTCGAGAAAAATGACTGCTATTATGAGGAGCTTTCAGAAGAGGAGAGGCTTGAGGAGGATATTAATATCCGGAATGGTCTGAATTTTGCCAGAAAAGTACTGAAGATCGGGGAATGTGATGTGCTGATTCTGGATGAAGTCCTTGGGCTGGTCGATCTGGGCATTATCAAATGCGAAGACCTGATCTCCATGATCAATCTTGAGGGAGAGGGTGCAGAGCTCATCCTGACCGGCATTACACTGCCGCAGGATCTGGTACCATATGCGGATTACATTTACTGTCTGGATGTGACCAAACAGCCTTAAGCATATACATTTTAGCCGGATCTGACAGGGAGAGTATACAGTCCCGAAATTGAGAAAACAGTTGACACGTCACTTTAGTAGTGATAGGATAGCATAAGTTAAGTAGAGGCGCTTTCTGTATCAGTACATGTTCATTTATATCCGGTATGGTACAGGGTCGGCCCCAGGGCCGTATATCCTGACAGGGGGCATGGAAAGGGCAGCGAGCCGAAGCTTTACGGACGACCGGAAGCCGTATTGCTGGGTATGCAGTTAATAGCTGCATAACTGTCATCATATTGATGGTATGATGGAGTGCTGCTTGAGCTTGTATAGATATGTATACGTAAGCCGGCAGTTTATGCCGGCTTTTTTGTGAAGGCGACGAGCCGGAAGCCATGGTGCAAGCTTGCTTGCAGACCATGGCTCCTGACGGCCGCTCATCATCGAACAGCTTTGCTGTGAGATGTGGAGCGTCGAAGCCGGATCGAGGAGGGAGATTTATCTTCCTTACTCGAGTAACTGCCAGCCCCGGCAAATGGATGTATAGAGTCCTGGGTGAGCTGGGATGTGAACTGCCAGAGTTTATGGAGGGAAACAAAATGTCGATTTTTACAGGAGCAGGAGTAGCAATCGTAACACCTATGTACGAGGACGGATCCGTCAATTATGATAAGCTGGAGAAACTGATCGATTACCAGATCGATAACGGGACAGACTGTATCGTGATCTGTGGTACGACCGGCGAGTCTTCGACTCTTTCAGAGGAAGAGCACAGTGAATGTATCCGTGCAGCAGTTGCTTTTACGAAAGGACGTGTACCGGTTGTAGCGGGCACAGGCTCCAATGCGACTTATACGGCCGTGGATCTGACAGTCAAAGCAGAAAAAGACGGAGCGGATGCAGCCCTGATCGTAACGCCTTACTATAACAAGGCAACGCAGAGCGGCCTGATCGAACACTACACCGAAATCGCCAGAAAAACCTCCCTTCCGATCATTCTTTACAATGTGCCGAGCCGGACAGGAGTAAACATTCAGCCCGAAACCGCTGTCACACTGGCAAAGACCTGTGACAATATCGTTGCAGTAAAGGAGGCAGCCGGTGACATCTCCCAGGCAGCACATCTCATGCAGCTGGCTGATGGATGCCTGGATATGTACTGCGGTAATGATGACCAGATTCTGCCTTACCTGGCACTTGGAGGGATCGGCGTAATCTCTGTACTATCTAATATCTGCCCTCAGGATACACATGATATTGTCGCCAGATTTCTGGAAGGTGATGTAAAAGGAAGCCGTGACCTGCAGCTGAGGGCATTCCCTCTGATCCAGGAGCTGTTTAACGAAGTCAACCCCATACCCGTCAAAACTGCCATGAATCTTCTTGGCTGGGATGTCGGTCCCCTGCGCCTGCCTTTGAACAAAATGTCAGCCGCTCATGAGGATGCACTTAAGAAAGCCATGATCGAGTATGGATTAAAGCTGGCATAGAGCTGTCAGTTATACCACGCTGATAACAGCCGGGAGACAAGTGCCTCGTGTATTTGCCCTCCGGCTTTTTCTTAAC
>CADBQK010000254.1 GCA_902796775.1 uncultured Lachnospiraceae bacterium | reverse complement strand
GGTGTTATGATGATAAGAGTGTCAGTGGACAGTCAGGAGGGCATAGAGTACACATGAAGTTGGTGCGAAGATGGGGCAGGTATGTTTTGTTTTTGCTCATTGCTGCGATGGTTCTTGCCGGATGCTCCGGGGCAGGAGGGGGCCAGAGCAGTTCCCAGGCCGCAGAGGCATTGGAATCTCTGCAGCAGGAGATCGAGACAGAGTCTCTCGAGTCTTTGACTCTGCTGGAAGTCCAGGATGAAACAGGCCCGGCAGCTCTTGAGGGGCAGGACATGACGGATTATCCGGATGAGTCTTCCGGGGAGGAAGAGGAAAACTCCGGCGGCTCCGGCTCCAAAGATGTGGTGCTGGATGAGAATGGTTATTATTCAACTAAGGAAGATGTGGCGCTTTATCTTCATACCTACGGAAAGCTTCCTCCTAATTATGTGACAAAAAAAGAAGCGCAGAAAGCCGGCTGGGACAGCAAAAAGGGCAATCTGGGCCAGGTGCTTCCAGGTATGACGATCGGCGGCGACCGCTTTGGGAATTATGAAGGGCTGCTGCCAAAATCCGATTCCAGGCAGTATTATGAATGCGATGTAGACTACTGGGGAGGTTACCGTTCATCAAAACGGATCATTTATTCCAATGACGGGCTGATCTATTATACCGAAGATCATTACAAGTCGTTCGAGCAGTTGTATTAGGAGACGTAATCATGGATGTTATCGTAAAGGGATATCGTCTGAGAGAGGCTGACGAGGCGCAAAGGTACCTGAAGAGGGTGTTTGATTTTCCGGATTATTACGGGATGAATCTGGATGCTCTCTTCGATTGCCTGACGGATATTTGTGAGTATACAGATATCCGCATCGAGTATAATGAAGACGATGAGGCGTTTGAGTATTTTAACCGGGTAGCAGAAGTATTTATGGATGCCTCAAACTGCAACAGTTATCTGGCTTTGATCATGGTTTATAAGAAAAACCCCGTGCAGGATCAGGATTTTTCTGTGGAAGAGGGATTGTCAGATGAGCCGGAGTTCGGGATGATGGACTCGGGGGAGGCGGGCGGTTATTCCGGCACAGATACAGTAACGGAAGACCTTGATGAGAATGAGCTTGAAGACAATGGCTTTCATGCCATGACATAAATAAAGGGATCGGGGATCGGTTTGTTATTAGGCAGGAAAAATAAAGATTCCAAGAACAGAGAGCTTGGGATTATTATCATTGGATGTGGAAAAGTCGGCTCGGCACTGACCGAGCTGCTGTATGGAGAGGGGCATGACGTGACGTTGATCGATGTCGACGCAGACAGGCTCCAGATTCTGACAGATAAATATGATGTAATGGGGATCGTAGGCAACGGCGCAAGCTATAATGTCCAGAAAGAAGCAGGGGTTGAAACTGCAGATCTGATTATTGCAGTGACAGATTTGGATGAACTTAATCTGCTGTGCTGCACGGTTGCAAAGCGTTCCGGCAAATGCGCGGCGATTGCCCGCGTACGTATGCCGGAGTACAGTGCAGAGATCCCTTATCTGAAGGAAAAGCTCGATCTTGCGATGATCATCAATCCCGAGCAGGTTGCTGCCAAGGAGATTGCAAGGATGCTCAGCCTTCCGGCCGCGATGGAAGTCAACTCTTTTGCACATGGAGCTGTGGAAATGATCCGCTTCCGCATCAATGATGGCAACCTGCTGGACGGTATGAGTCTGGCCAGACTCGGCAAAGAGATCGAGAGCGATATGCTGGTGTGTGCGGTAGAGAGGGGCGGCCAGATCACTATTCCTGACGGCAGCTTCGTTTTGCAGGCTTCAGACACAGTATCATTTATTTCCTCTATGAAAGTGGCCAGAGATTTCTTTATGAAGATTGGTTACAAATCCTTCCAGATCCGAAGAACGATGATCATTGGGGGCGGCAAGGCCGCTTATTATCTGAGCCGTAAGCTTTTGGAGAACGGCATTGGTGTAAAGATCATCGAGCGGGACAGGGAGCGTTGTGCGCAGCTGTCCGACATGCTGCCGGAAGCAGCGATCATCTGCGGGGACGGTACAGATGAAGAGCTCCTGCAGGAAGAAGGCATCGAAAGCATCGACGGGTTCATCCCCCTTACCGGACTGGATGAGGAAAACGTCCTGCTGACTCTTCATGCGGCGGATGTTTCGGATGCAAAGGTCATCACCAAGATCAAGCGCAATACCTTCCGCAACGTTATCAATAAGCTGGAACTGGGCAGTGTGGTCTATCCGCAGTACATCACAGCGGAGGTAATTGCCGCTTATGTACGGGGACTCTCTGCAACGAAGGAAAATGACAATCTTGAGACCCTTTACCGTCTCTTTAATAACCGGGTCGAAGCTATCGAGTTCAGCGTCAGTGCTGCATCTCGGGCTACCGGGATCCAGCTGAAAGATCTCAAAACGAAGCCGAATCTGCTGATCGCAGCGATCATTCGTCATGGTATACCGCTTATTCCCGGCGGACATGACAGTATCGAGGTTGGTGATAATGTCATCATTGTGACCACAAACCTGGGAATGAAGAATCTGGATGACATTTTAGCCTGACACCACGGAAGAGAGCGGAATATTTACTATGAATCTGGGATTGATTATCTATGTGCTGGGGAGCGGTCTGAAGATCATAGGCGGTCTGATGATATTTCCCTGCCTCACAGCCATTATTTACCATGAGAGTGCAGGATGGTATTTTGTGGGTTGGGGCCTTGCCAGTCTGACGGCCGGTTATCTGATCACACTCAAAAAGCCCCGGAATCAGGTGTATTACCTGAAAGAGGGATGTGTGATTACAGGTCTGTCCTGGGTCGTGCTGAGTATGGTAGGTGCAGGACCGATGTGTATGACGGGAGCTATCCCGGCATATATCGATGCTGTATTTGAGATGATCTCGGGCTTTACAACGACAGGATCCAGTATACTTACCGATGTAGAAGTACTGCCGCGATGCTGCCTGTTCTGGCGCAGCTTCAGCCACTGGATCGGGGGCATGGGTATCCTGGTCTTTATGCTGGCAGTACTGCCGCTGACCAGCGGCTCCAGGATGAACCTGATGAAGGCGGAAAGCCCGGGGCCGACTGTAGGGAAGCTGGTACCTAAGGTGCGGGAGACAGCGAAACTGCTGTATGCCATGTATTTTGTCATTACAATGATCGAATTTGTTCTCCTGCTTCTCGGCCGCATGCCGGTATTTGACGCCATGTGCATTACCTTCGGTACGGCCGGGACCGGCGGTTTCGGTGTCCGCAACTCCAGTGTGGGAGGATATTCCCCTTATGTGCAGTGGATTGTCGGTATTTTTATGCTGCTCTTTGGAGTGAATTTTAATGCTTACTTTCTGATCTACCGAAAACGGATCAAAGAAGCCCTCAGGATGGAGGAGCTCCGCTGGTATTTTGCGATGGCCTTTGGCGCATTTATGCTGATCTTCCTGAACATGTATCCTACGGCAAAGTCAGGCCTTACTTTAGCCAGAGAGGTGTTTTTCCAGGTATCATCGCTGATCACATCCACCGGTTTTTCTACAGCAGACTTTGATCTTTGGCCCGATTTTTCAAAAACGGTGCTCATCTTTATTATGTTTACCGGCGCTTGTGCAGGCAGCACCGGCGGCGGGATCAAGGTGCAGCGCTTTGTCATCCTGGTTAAGAATGCAATGCGCGAAATGAAGTATTACCTGCATCCCAGGAGTGTCCATACGATCAAATCCGATGGAAAGACTGTGGATGAGGCAACGGTCTCTTCAATCAATGTGTATCTGGCTACTTTCCTGGGAATTTTTGTAACATCCATTTTTCTGGTGTCGCTTGAGGGCAGGGATCTGATCACGAATTTTACAGCAGTCCTGACGACGTTTAATAATATGGGACCGGGATTCGCAGCAGTCGGCCCGACAAAGAATTTTGCGGATTTCACTGTACTATCCAAACTGGTGCTGATGTTTGATATGCTGGCCGGGAGGCTGGAACTGTACCCAATGCTCATGCTGTTTAATCCTGTGCTCTGGAAGGAATCTTTAGATGCCAGGCGAGGACACAGATGACAGACTGAAATGATAATAAGGAACGAATACAAGGAGTAAAGCGATATGAAATTCCTGGTAAGCGGGGGGATCGGTTTTATCGGTTCCCATACCTGCGTGGAGCTGATCGAAAGCGGACATGAAGTAGTCATCTTTGACAACCTGTACAACGCCAGTGAAGATGTGGTGGACAGGATCGAGGAGATCACCGGAGTACGACCGGTTTTCTATAAGGCGGATATGCTTAGCGAAGAAGAGCTGCAGCCTGTTTTTGAACAGCACCGCTTTGACGGCGTCATCCACTTTGCAGGGCTGAAGGCTGTGGGGGAGTCGGTAGCCAAACCGCTTCTGTACTATCATAATAATATTACCGGGACACTGACGCTCTGCAAGCTGATGGCAGAGTATGGATGCAAGAGGATCATCTTTTCCTCCTCTGCGACAGTGTACGGAGCACCGGAGAGTGTTCCGATCCGTGAGGATTTTCCACTGCATACGACGAATCCTTACGGCTCTACCAAACTGATGCTGGAGCAGATCCTGTCAGATCTGTGTGTCTCCGACCCGGAGTGGAGTGTTGTGCTGCTTCGCTATTTTAATCCGATCGGTGCTCATGAGAGCGGGCTGATCGGCGAGAAACCAAATGGTATTCCAAACAATCTGATGCCTTATATCACCCAGGTGGCGGCCGGTAAGCTGCCTCACCTGAATGTTTTTGGGGATGATTACGATACTCCGGATGGGACAGGTGTGAGGGATTATATCCATGTAGTCGACTTGGCAAAAGGACATGTTTGTGCCATCCGGAAGCTGATGGATTCACCAGGAGCCAAGGTTTATAATCTTGGCACCGGGACAGGCTACAGCGTACTGGATATCGTAAAAGCTTTCGAAAAGGCCAATGGCCTTACGATTCCGTATGTCATCGCACCGCGCAGACCAGGCGACATCGCCCAGTGTTATGCAGATCCTTCCAAAGCCAGAGATGAGCTGGGCTGGACAGCAGAGCGCGGGATCGAGCAGATGTGCAGGGACTCCTGGAGGTTCACATTGAAGCTTCAGGAAGAGTCTTAAGTTTATTGACACACAAGACTCGGATTGGTATACTTAGAAAAGCAGCAAGCGTTGTTAAGCGCATTGGCGCAAGGAGGAATAATCAATGAAAATGAGAAAAATTGTTGCTTTGGCACTTGCCGGTGTGATGGCAATGTCACTGGCTGCATGCGGCGGCGGCTCTTCCAGCAGCGCGCCTGCTTCCACAGCCGAGACAGAATCTGCAGTTGAAGAAAGCGCTGCTCCTGAGACGACAGGAGAAGCTGGCACGGATTTGTCCGGAGTAAAGGTTGGTTTCATCTTCCTTCATGATGAGAATTCAACCTATGATCTGAACTTTATCAATGGTGCAAAGGCAGCAGCTGCTGAGTTGGGTCTTTCTGACGACCAGATTATCCTGAAGACAAATGTTCCGGAAGGCCAGGAGTGCCTCCAGACTGCTGAAGAGCTTGCCGATGCAGGCTGTTCCATTATTTTTGCAGACAGTTTCGGACATGAGGATTTCATGATCGCAGCTGCTCAGGAGTTCCCGGATGTGCAGTTCTGCCATTCTACAGGTACCAAGGCTCATACCGAGGGTCTTCCCAACTATCATAATGCGTTCGCCTCTATTTACGAGGGCCGTTATCTTGCAGGTGTTGCTGCAGGTATGAAGCTCAATGAGATGATTGCGAATGGCGAGTTTACCGAGGAAGAGGCAAAGATCGGTTACATCGGCGCATTTACCTATGCCGAGGTTATTTCCGGATATACCTCCTTCTTCCTTGGCGCACGTTCCGTCTGCCCGAGTGCTACGATGGAAGTAACCTTTACCGGTTCCTGGTATGATGAGACTGCAGAGAAGGAAGCTGCTAACAAGCTTATCTCCGATAACTGCAAGCTGATCAGCCAGCATGCGGACTCCATGGGAGCCCCTACTGCCTGCGAGACAGCAGGTGTGCCTGATGTTTCCTATAACGGCAGTACAGTTGACGCCTGCCCGAACACCTATATCATCTCCTCCCGTATCGACTGGGCACCTTATTATGTCTATGCCATCAGCGCTGCAGTAGCAGGGGAGCCGATTGATGCAGACTGGACCGGAACGATTGCGACCAATTCCGTACAGCTGACTGACCTGAACACAAACGCAGCTGCAGCTGACACCCAGGCGAAACTGGATGAGGTCAAGGCTGGTCTTGAGAACGGCAGCATTCATGTGTATGATACCTCTGCGTTCACGGTAACAGTTGAGGAAAACAAAAATGCAAACGCTACTGTTGACGATGAAGGACATCTGACCGGTTATATGGCAGATGTAGATACCGATGAGGCATATCAGGGCGACACAGAGGTAGTTGCGGACGGTTATTTCCATGAGTCCGAGTTCCGCAGCGCTCCGTATTTTGATCTGCAGATCGACGGAATTACGCTTCTGGATACTGCATTCTAAAAAACGGATAAGTAAAAGGTTTGCTGCAAATCGGCAGCGCAGTTTT
>CADBQK010000253.1 GCA_902796775.1 uncultured Lachnospiraceae bacterium | reverse complement strand
CCTCTTCGAGCTTTTTGATCTCGGCTTCAATCGAAGATATCGATTTCGTCCTCGCCATCTTCGTCATCCTCCTGTGAGTCGGTATCATTAATCAGTGACTGACTTTTTGCAAGCAGAGTGCCTATCTCAGACGCGATGTCATTGATGTTTTCAGCGGAGAGCCCGAAGGCGCTGAGTATTGTTTTCTGCTTTTTGCTAACTGCGTGATCCAGACGGTACTGGCCGTTGCTTCTGCGTACCATTTCTATCTTTTCGAGTTCCCGCAGGGCTGCCGGAACAGTCAAGTAGTTCCGTTTTGTCTCAAGCCGAAGCATCGTTTCCTTCAACAGGTTATAGATCCGGTTCCGGACAATAAGTGCGATAAACTCGATAAATATTTTTGCAGACAGAGACTCGGCAATCTTCACTCGCATGCTCTTAGAACCAAGAAAGGACTTATCTGTGCGAAAAAGTTTTTCCGAGATATCCCGGCCTTTATAATGGATGAGCGCCTGGGTTGCCGTCATCTCTTCTGAAGTAATGATGCAGAAGTATCCGCAGAGCTTCAGCTGTTTCTGAATGACATCCTTTCGCTCTTCATAGGAGACCAGAATGCCTTTTTTATTTACTCGTAGTTCAAACAGATCCTCGTAAATCTTTTTTGAGGAAAACTCTTTGCCAAGATGCTTGTCAAGATATACTTTCTTTCTGTCAAGCGTCTGCTCAAAGCTTTCTCGCTCTGACGCCTGTTTGGATGGATTGAAATATAGGTGAAAGTACCTCTCAGTGGCATCATCATCGTAAAGTGTTGCCTGCACTGTCTTCCCGTAAACCCGATAGGACCGGATGGAACAATCCCTGTCAGTTTCAAAGGTACCAAGGTTTTCCTCGATCAGCGAAGAAACAAGTGCTCTCTTGCCTTTGACCATGATAATGAAAGCATACCGGTTTTCATCCATGTACTGGATATTCCTCTTGCTGAAGTACCCCCGGTCAAGAATGAAGCCCACCTTTTTGTAACCATATTCGATGACCTTGTCAACCATACAGGTAAACTGTGATACATCGGTTATTGAACCCGGATACTCTTCGTAAAAGAGAGGAACGCGGTTGGTTTTATCAAATGCGAGTCCAATATTAAAAACCGGAACGCCTTTGTCATCCTTCGCCTTGCCGTACTCGACCAGATCGATGTCTCCGGCATCACAGTTCTTGTTGGACGAGTCATAGGAAATATAGATCCTTTGTTTATGATCCCGACGGCGGTTCCAGTCATCCAAGAAACCTGACGTCTGATCCTTGGTGATCGATTGCAGAAACCGGCATATTTTCGAGTCGCTGTAGATCCTCATTCCATCGGAGAACAAAGGGTGGCAAAATGCGAAATCAGGATAGTACTGGCCGGCGTTTTCTTCTTCAACAATCATGTAGGCAACAAGATCCAGCAGCAGCCCGCAGTCCTTGCCAAACTGCTTTGAAAGCAACTGTGGGAGCTTATATTCCTGCAATACATAACGGATAATGGTGTAAGAACCGATCCGAAGGCAACAACTCCTGTAGCCTTCGGGAAGTTCCTCCGGAAGCAGCACATCCGGGAAGTATGTCTGGAAGTTCTCATTCGGAACCATCATTGTATGATCAGATGGGAGAACCTTTCCAATAACAGCCCTTTTGGGAATGGCATACTTCTTATCTGGTTTAGAATCGAACCCGTACTGGTAAAGGATGTAGATGGCCTCACCCTTATTCCGGGTGATGAGTTTTCCCTTCGCATCGGGGATTTGAACAGCACAATCGTAGTACAATTGGACACCTCCATTTAGTGCAACCGTTGCACTAATATAGTACCACTTTTGTGGGCTATATGCAAGCGGAAATGCCCAGAATTACGGGATTTCTGCAAGGTTTTTCAAAGTTCAGGAAGGACTTAGTGCAACCTTCGGGAAAAGTTCACAGATACGTGACATTGATGGACAGAGAAGATATGAGCATTGGTGACGGGGGAAAATCAGATGACGTACGAAGATATTGTTCAAAACAAAGAAATTCTGGAATACTATAAGCGGGGCAGTATTATTCTGGATGCACTGGGATACACGGATCACTCAACGGCTCATACAACGCTGGTTGCGAACAGGGCTGCTGATCTGCTGAAAGCCTTCGAATATGGACCGGATGTGATTGAACTTGCCAGGATCGCAGGTTTCATGCACGATATAGGAAATGCGATCAACAGACACCATCATGCGGAGTATGGTGCTCTGCTGGCAAATGAGATTCTGAAGGAAACAGACATGAAGCTCTCAGACCGGGTGCAAATTGTTTCTGCTATAGCGAACCATGATGAATCCCATGGAGTTGCATCGGATCCGGTCACTGCGGCACTGATCATCGCAGACAAAACAGATGTGCGAAGAAGCCGTGTCCGTGAAAAAGATCCCATGCTGTTTGATATACACGACCGGGTGAATTATGCGGTAACATCGACAAGGCTCCGTTATGGTCTGGAAGAGAAGCGGATCACGCTCTATCTGACAGTTGACGAGAGTATCTGTACGATGTATGAGTACTTTAATATTTTTCTGGAACGGATGACCATGTGTTCACAGGCAGCCAGGATCCTGGATGCTCAGTTCTCATTGAAGGTGAATGGTCAGAGAGTTTTGTAATAACGCGCGTACAGAAAGTTGAGGAAGAGATGAAGACAATATACCTTGCCGGAGGATGCTTCTGGGGAGTGCAGAGATTTTTTGACCAGTTTGACGGGGTGATTTCCACCGAGGTCGGTTATGCCAACGGGCCTGAGAAAGCGCCCTCCTATCAGGATGTCTGCCAAAGCAGCGGACATGCAGAGACTGTTAAAATTGTGTACGATGAGAGCCGGATTACATTGACAGAGCTTCTGGGTTATTACTTCATGGTGATCGACCCGCTGTCGGTAAATAAACAGGGAAATGATACGGGAATCCAGTACCGGACAGGAATCTACTACACCGATGAAGAACAATTATCGGAGGCGCAGCAGGTTTATGCAGCGGAAGAAGAGAAGGCCGGCACCTCGCTTGCGGTAGAGCTGGAACCGCTTCAGAACTTTTTCACGGCTGAAGAATACCATCAGAAATATCTTGTAAAGAACCCGGGCGGATACTGCCACATTCCGCGGGCCATGTTTGAGCTGAAATAGCAGGTGCCTGCAGCATTCTTTGCAGGCTTTGCGGAAAATCAGAAATGAAAAGGAGAAAAACGATGAGCGGTGTGGAGAAGGCTTCTGCGCATATCAAGGGTATTGTCGGAGAAGGTGTGTCTGTCGACAGTGGCAAGCGCCTTGG
>CADBQK010000252.1 GCA_902796775.1 uncultured Lachnospiraceae bacterium | reverse complement strand
TAGGCTCACCCCCGCCTGTGCGGGGAATACAGATTGAATTCCATGAATACGTCGTTTGCGATAGGCTCACCCCCGCCTGTGCGGGGAATACGTCTGATATGTTTTCAAATCGACATAACAGACAGGCTCACCCCCGCCTGTGCGGGGAATACGCCCTTCGGTGAGCAATGAGGATGACCGAGCCGGGCTCACCCCCGCCTGTGCGGGGAATACCAAAGGAGAAACTGTTGAAAGATGTTGCTTGAAGGCTCACCCCCGCCTGTGCGGGGAATACTATTCAGCAATCTCCAGCTGATCGTCAACAGAGGGCTCACCCCCGCCTGTGCGGGGAATACCCCTGGTCTTTGAACAGAACGGCAGGGTGGGCGGGCTCACCCCCGCCTGTGCGGGGAATACACGATAGCCGTGTGATAGAAGTTCTCAATCCAGGGCTCACCCCCGCCTGTGCGGGGAATACTTGACGAAGAGGGCAAGCTGAAGGACAAACCGAGGCTCACCCCCGCCTGTGCGGGGAATACTTAAATACGGATTTGATCATGCCGATGATCAGAGGCTCACCCCCGCCTGTGCGGGGAATACTTCACCGGTGATATTGATGTGCGGCATTTTCAGGGCTCACCCCCGCCTGTGCGGGGAATACTGTTATAGGTCTCAGCAATTGCGATGGCATCACGGCTCACCCCCGCCTGTGCGGGGAATACTCTTTATTTTGAGCCATTTTCGCCACTGATTGTGCTCGTTTTCATCCAATTAGTAATAGCTAATTATCAAAAAGCATCTGATATATCTCATTGCATATTTGACAATCTGCTAACGCTCTATGTATCTTTGTTGATTTAATGTTTAAACAGTCTGCTACATCTGAAAGAGAATATGACGAAATCCCTTGAATGGCCTGTCTTGCAATAGGAAGCACATCAATTATACGAATAAATGGATATTCAACTTTGTTTCTTACACATTCAAAATGCAGTATTCTGGCATCGTAGTTCACGATATTGTATCCAATAACGCAAAGATTCCCAACAAATGTCCTTAATTGCTCAATAGCATCCGCAAGTGGTATACCCAGATTGATCTCTTTCTGTGTTATACCGGTGAGTTTAGTGATTTCATCAGGGATTTCTGCTTCAGTTTTAATTATGCATTCAAAAGTATCTGTTACTTCTCTGTCAATCACCTTAACAGCGCCAATTTCCAGTATTCTATCCTTTTCTACATCAAGACCAGTAGTCTCCAGGTCCAAGACAACATATGACTCGCGATATAAGCGCTTTGAAGTTTTCTTGATTTCATACGGAGTCACCGCAGCGGATAGTATTCTTTCTGTTGGTCTTCTTACTAATTTCAATCCTTCGAAATCAATGATGCTGAAGGCAGTTCCACAGGTTTTAAAATCAAATCCTTGTTCTGAATCTGATGGATAAACCATTATAGCCCTGCCGTGTCCTGTTACTAATTCTTCAATTCTCCTCCACAGCAGTTCACGTACTTTGGCGCTAACATTTCCAACATAAACATTTGTATCAATTTCCCATAGATACAAGCTTAAGTATCCTCTTAACTTAGCGGGAACTGTGCTCAAACTAACAACAATCATATGCCATACTGTGTCCCGCCATTTATTATTTCTTGATAACCAGCCCATAAATGGTTCCTGCCATTTATGTTTTCCTGCGTTATCTCCTGAATATTCAAAATGTATGCTATGTCTGAGACGATCAGTTTTAAGAATTTCTTTTGCCTGAATAAATCACGCATCGCAATACGAATGTTCATGTCAATATCTGTCAATCCCTTTGAAGCCTCCCGGAATGCAATTGGAAATGATAGTTTTTCTTTATACAGGTCAGCGATATCCAGAACAAAGGATTTTTCCAGTCCTGTATGAATTATCCCTAAACCAGGTGATAGCCCCATTGCAAATATTACGGAATAACAAACCCCATATAAACAGGCATTTGCACATGACAATGCATTTTGCAGAGGATCATTATCATCAAAATTTTCCGGATCGTATTTCCTTCCTTTCCAGGGAATATGATATTGCTCAGATAAATGCCGATAACATTGGTATACTTTTGTTCCTTCCCTACCAAGCAGTTGTTTCATGGAACAGGATGTAACGTCTTCCTCAGGATACCTGAGTTTATACATTCGCTTTGCTGCAGATAAGCGCAAATGAGGATTGGATACAATCTTAGCCTGAGCCATCAGAAGTTTGGTGTCTCCTGACAACGGAGAACCACCGGCATAAAACCTGACTCCCCGTTCACCACACCAGACGATGCACATACCTGCATCTGTTGCGGTTTGAATCATCCTGTGTGTTACTGTTGTACCTGGTCCAAGCATTAAAACGCAAAGCATTCCAGCAGGCACATTGATTGACCCTTCTTCTGTTTCAATCCGGATTGCACCATCATCTTTCTCAAGACGGCAGTTATCTGTATAAAAGAAAGTAATTCTGTCTTCCAACCTTGGAAGTTCACTCTTGGCCGGAGGCTCCATTCCTGTTACCATCAGATTTCTCTAATCCTGACAGCAGTCAGTAGTCCACAGCCATATGATTTCTTCCCGCCAATGCCGGTTTTCATTGCTTTTCTAACCAGTTCCGGATCTTTAACTCTAAATATACCTGCGTACGTAACAATGAAAATTGGAATCCTGATTCCGTTTTTATAAAAGAAAACCGTCTCATGATTAATGTCTTTGATTTCTTCTACTTCAGTTCCATATTCGTTCAGTTTTTTTCTTGTCCAATCTTCAGCACTGAATGGATACTTTTCTGTCCTTCTTAAGTTCAACGGAACATCTTTTCCATTCTTACTTCCATCTTTTTTGTTTATGACAGGATTCACTGCAACAGTAAACCTCATGAGATTTCCAGAAGAAATTGTATCAAGATAATCATCGTATGACTTGCTTTCCGGTCTGACAGAATCATCTCCGTACAGAAGCTGAATATCGCCCAAATAAGGTATATCTTTACTCACTGCAAGAATACTCATATTTGGTTCAAGCCGCCAAAGAATATGCGGTCTATCTCCATTAATGCTTCTTTCCATTGCAGAGTGCAGTATTTCTCTGTTTTGCAATGCCTTAGCAGTTTCTCTTTTTTTAGGATTCAGCTGTATTCTGCTAATATACATTTTCCTCTCCAATCTCAAGTTCTTTTTCCATTCGATATGCATACTGCCTGTTATGGAAATCATAGCTCACCGGATTATCATGACGCATACGATCGCCCATATCGTTAGTTTCCACACAGATTCTCATAAAATCATTCTTTTTCTCGCACTGAACAGGAATTGTTTTCAATACAGTTTCCAAATCACCGTCAAAAATCCCAATAACCAATCCGGGATCGGGAACACAGCTCCTTCTGCCAAGATAAGGCGGAAATACAGGGTGCTTTAATGCTTGTGCACACTCTTCAAGTAATTCTTTATCTCCTTCAAGACAGGCCGTAAAACACGCATCCTGAAGGTAGTATCGATTACCTATATAAGAGTCTTTCGCATCAGCATATTCCTTTCCGGTCTTGCTGGTTTTCCAGGAATGTGAAGTCTGAAAGTCTCTCATCAGTGTTCCCGGAGCATCACCTCTGACGCCAAATCTTAAAGCACTGAGATCTGAAATATCCATATTGCGTTTTCTTCCGAATGCTGCTGCAATCATTCCGATTACACCACTCTTGGAAGGCATAGTATCTGTTTCATGATCTCTTAGTTTCAGTGTTGTTCCCCAGGACTGGAATGGACCGGCAAGCTTTAATGCAAGCACAGCCATATCAGATCCTCCTGTTAATTTCTTCTTCAACCTGTCTGCAGAGTTCTTTTAACGATACGTCTCCCAGCACCCATTTACAGACAGGCTCTCCATAGAGGCGGTTAATCTTGTTTGAATACTCAGTCATCTCATTGATCGCTTTGCCACAAATATCCTTGCCTTCAACAGCTTTGGAAAAAGCAGGAGCAAAGCTTACCGGTATATCATCACGAAGTTCAACCACAACTGCTTCCGGAAGAGTGAAATTAGCATATGAGTTAACACTGCCGGTAGGCATGGAAAGAACAAATGCCTCCAGGAACTGACTCGCAGCCTTTGCCGCATCGACCTTGTACAAATCATTTCTCAGTTCTGATCCTTCAGAGAGATTCACATCCGCAAAGCGATACAAAACTCCCGAATTAAACAATCTTGTATCAAGATAATCACTTCCCCCGAGAACTGCTTCCTTCTTAACATCTCCAACAACTGTGAAATAGTCCGGCTCATCATACACTTCATTCACGGAAAAAGTGTGTGCCACCTGACATGCTGCGTCATAATTCAGGTCTGGATTGTTTGCGAACATACGGCCGAATAACAATTCGCTTGTAGAAGGCAAATTCTTGACAGCATCACCCAGTTTTTTCGAAAAAGCCTTGTCAGAAACCTTTTCATCCGTCCCTTTATACCGTTCGATCAATAAATCTGAAAGTGAATTAATCTGTGCCTCACTGAAGAAAGCAGAAGTGTCTTTTGCACTACTCTTATCGGAAATGATATTTGCACCAATAAGAGATTTTCTTACAAACTGCTGTGCTTCTTCCAAATCACAGTCTGTCTGATCTGCAAGCTTTTCAGTAAGTGAATTAACTATAAACTTTGTTCTCACTCCTGTATCACCATATTTTTCTTTAAGATACATTCTTACAGCACGTTTCCAACACTGGGAACTCACTCTCATACGAGGTGTACCACCATAAATACAAGTTTTTGGTGTTCCTGTGTCATCTCTGTTAATGCAGCTTACCGGTGCCACCTGAAGGGCGTGTATACACAAATACAATGCTTTAGACTTTTTTTCCATTTTCATTTCCTCCCATTAATTATTTCGAATTCTTGTAATAGAAATCTCGTTCCCATTTTCTGATCACTTTAATTGAATCAAACTGCCAGTCCATAAGTTCCTTGGCCAGAAGTCCATAGTCTAATCCGGTTCCGTTTTTTGAACTGATCAGCCTTAACAGACCTTTCAGATTTCTCCATAGTTCATCCAAAGTCCTGGATTTTTCCAGTCTGGTGAATCTTACTCGCGCATTATCGCCCAACGCTGCTGATGCCTGTCCAAGAGAAACATTTTCTGCATGTGTACCGCATGCTGCATATGCAGCAATTGCCATATAAGCAGCATTTTCCGAATAAGATGGCGTCCCCGTTTTTCCCGTAAGCTCTTCAGGAATGTCTCTTTCCAAAAGAGACCACGCCTTCATATCCTCACATACTGGTTTTGCAAAAGCATGACGCCATACTGCCTTTTCTCCCTTTGCATCTGCCTGGTCTAATGAAAGTACCTTAATTCTTTTTGAAACAAATGAACTGATTGTCACTTTTTCATTCTTATCCATATGTCTTCCTTTCTAATTTTGCAATGCTTGCTTTGAATGAAGCTTCACTCTTTCCAAGATACATTCCGTTTTCCCCCATCTTCCCGCGCAGAAGTGCTTTAATATTGTATTCAATATACTGATCCACAGTTCTTTTTGCGGAGTCAAATTCTGCATTTCTGAGATCCTTTAAAGTCATATTGCCAGATAAGAATTTCCTGAAATCATGTCCGACAGCACCATAGTATTGTTCTGATAACAGACCTTCAATTCTTTTATCTTTTGCGTCAAGGTTCATACATTTCGCGCAATCAGCGCCAAATGCTCTTATTATCTTAGAAATCTCATCTATTCTTTTAATCTCTTTTACTGCGTCATCCTGTAACTCTGTATCTTCCACAAACTGTCTGCTTAAGATAATTCTGTCTTCTGTCATAGATTGGATGCCGCAATTCATACTTCCGTAAGAAATTCCAGTCACTCTGAATGGAATTACATCGTCTTCAGGCAGTATTTCATCCAACAGCTTGATCCACCGGCTGATCGGAGCACCGTTATCACCTGCTATGTGTTCCACCTCCCGCCAGATATCAACATTATTTTTGCTTTGCATTGGTGCTTGTATCAACTGTTTAGTATCCTTATCTTTTACCAAATGAATCATAAATGCCGGTTCCATCCATAACTGATCACTGGAATATGATTCACCTGCCGAAGCAAATGCGCCAATGACTTTTCCTTCTTTTTTCACCAGCGAGATTCGGCGCGCCTGCTGCGTGTAAATACGTGCCAGATCATTTGGAATAGGTCTCCCTTTAATGATTTCCGGTTCTTTCCCGTTTTCCTCCCAGACAGGATGAATCTTTTCATATAACTCATGTCTGTCGGGATCAAAAAGAACACTGTTAAGCATGATTGTTTCAAAGAGATTTTTTCCGACAGGTGTGATTAATGAACCTTTTGAAGGAAGAGTCATCTCTGCATTAGCACTTTGTTTCTTCCCTAATTCATCAATGAAATTCTGTCTCTTACCTACTGAACAATCTGCGTATGCATTATAGAACAGCAGCCAGCGAGCCGCTTCATCTGCTTCTGCCTCATCTGCCGCTGATCCCGAAAGATCCTTATATGGTGCATTGGGTTTATTATCAGATCTTTGGATCCTGCCGTTGATATTTGCAATTGGCAGCCATTTCATGAATACGCCATTACTGAACAAAGGTTTTTTTCCATCAGGGCATTCCTTATCCGCAATCCATTCAATATCGTTCAGAGCCAACTGGAAGAATGGACGTTCTTTACTGAACAGATCAAACCGATCATGCCATTCTTCAAAGTAAGCATTTACAGCCTTTTCACTAAAACGCCCTGCTTTAAACACTTCAGAAAATCTTTGAAGAGCTTCCGACGAGTTACTCAAATCAGACCTTTCACCATTCTTGTTATATCTATATAACAGCGTGACTGAAATTGATATCAGAAGCCTCAATACAGCCATGTCCTGCAGTCTGATCTCTCCACCAAGATCCAGGTAGTTTTGTGCATTAAGAAAAACTGTCCTAAGTCCTTCCTTTGTCACTTTCCCATCTTTTGAAAGAAGACAGATCCATGATTCATCAACAAGGTTATAAGTTTCATCCATCATTTTCCACCTCCATCAGTCCCATCTCACTATTGTAACAATACCGTTTTATCTGATTTTTCAGCACATGTTTATAACTGCAGTCGTCATCTAAAAGCAGAATATCTTTATATGCCCAAATCATTTCATTCCCAAATCCTATTCTTGCCTTCATTCTGGTCAGTTCATCAGAGGATATCATGTAGTATGGAATACGAATCATCTGCCGCAGAAAGATGGACTCTGTTTCCTTATCAGGGAGACAGCCAATCTGGCAGGAAACTGTTTCAGACAGATCCATCACTTTTCCATTTGCCGCTTTCAGCAGTATCACTGAAACGGAATCGTCTCCTTGTCTCACGCCCCTGTCTTCTTCATCTGCTTCATGTGATAATCCTTTTTGTGCCAGTCCTCTGATACTGAAACAATTATACGGTTCGGGAATTCTCATCTGCTTTGAATTGATTTTAAGTTTTTGAATTTTATCAACATATTCTTTTTTCTGTGAACTGTCATCAGTCAATGTTAAATCATATGTTTGCTCAACCATGGTTTTGATATCATCAGGAAGTGAAATACGCCCTTTTTTCAAATGAATCAGTTCACATGTTCTGTTTATGATATAGCTGTTGTATGGCCGGTCATTTGTTCCGATAATATGATCGTCTTCTTTGATCAAATAAGCTTTTGCTTCTTTCAGAAACTCAGGTCTGGTCCTTTCATGACGATGTTCTCTTCCGAGTCTTTGGAAAAGAAGATCCATTGGACACGGGTCTGTAAACATGACATCAAAATCCAAATCTAACGACTGTTCCAAAACCTGTGTTCCTACCACAATCAATTTATCTCGTTTGCTGCTTTCGCTCTTCTTGCCAATCAGATCGATAATGGTGTTTTCCAGTCTTTCTCTGTCATCCGAAAGAAACCGGGAATGAATTAAAACAATTCGATATTCCGGTAAAGCGGCTTTCAACAAACAATACGTTCTTACTGCTTCCTTAACTGTATTTCTAATCACTCCGGCACATCCTCCATATGTTAGGGATGTTTTAATCATTTCGATCAATTCTGAATTCTTCAGCCACTGGATATGTACCTTTATTCTTTTCAGACCCTCCAAAGCGATTGCTTCTTCATGAAGTTCTTTTCCATCCCACCATGTAATGCACGGATACTGATCCGACATCCTGAAAGATAATTCTGACTTTTGAGAATATGCCTTTATAAACTCCTGCTTTTTTTCATTTGTTAAAGTAGCAGAAAGCAGAATTGTCGGGCAGTGATAATACCCTAAGTATGCAAGTGTTGTCTTCAGGTACGCATTTGTATACGCATCATAGGAATGTACTTCATCCAATACGATTACTTTCCCGGCCAGTTGTTCATGGAGCAGCATGAAATATTTCTTATTCAATGACATTGCCAGAGCTTGGTCTATCGTCCCGTCCACAAAATCAGACATAAGTTTACGATGTTTCCCACTCATCCATCTGTTTACTGATAGATTACCTGGGGTTTCATCACTGGTATTCACCTGCAGCCTTCTGTACTCGTCATTGAAAGAAGCTCCTCCGTGGGCAAGATTAATTGATACAAATAAGTCTTCTGAAGCTTCAGATGCCCAGTGTATCATCCTGGAAAACATTCCGTTAGACGTAGCCTGTGTAGGAAGTCCTATATAGAAACCACCGGATGCGCTTCTCGCGGCTAGAACTTCTGCGCTTATCAGTGCGGCTTCTGTTTTCCCGGACCCCATCGGTCCTTCTACAATTAACAGCTGGGCACCGGAGTTTACTGCCTGTCCAGCAGTCTCCTGCATGACATTTGGACAGAAGCCAAATCTTTCTTCAAATAAGTATGGAGCATACGCAAACGTCGTAGAGAACCATCCTCTCTTAATTCCACTCGCCAGATACCCTCTTTCACCGCGTCCTGCATCTTCAAGATTCGAAATATCCCATGGCTCTGAAAGAGCAAAATAGTTTTCATTAGATGAAACCCAGTCTGCTGTAATAAGCAAGCCGGATAACAAAATCTGTGCTGCATACGACAACTGAGGCAGCTCATCACATCGAATGCCGGAAATCTCTTCCGCTTTTTTGACAGCATCTTCCCATACTGTCTTAAACTCTCCGTTTTTACCCAGTATGTTTTCTTTATGTTTCTTAAATGGCTTTTTCCAATTATAGTCACTTCCGATATCTCTCGGAATTCCGTGATGCGCAGCAACTATTTCACATACCGAATCATTCACGCCGAATATTTCGTGCAGAATAGCGCCTGAAATGAATGCATGATAGAACGTATCCGGAGGGCATTCCATATGTATATCAAAACCATGTGATAAAAGCCTTTCTGAAAGACCTTGTAAACTCATGGAAATTTTATTCTGAAAAGCTGGCGTAAGTTTACCAATGTCATGTGTATACGCAATAAAAGTACAGATTTTTTTTAAAGCATTTCCATCAATACCTGCTGCATCACTAAAAGCCGGGGAAACCCACCCGATTTCAGGATCGCATAAATGCTTCATTACATATGCTGTGTCTTGCAAATGCTGTGGAACACATTCCCACAATCCTTCCTTATTCGATTTTGCGGCGAACAATGCTGTGTTTTCCAAATGCCGTCTCCATTTCTATTTTTGTATTTTGATTAAGCTGTTTTCTGCCACTTGTTGGCAGATAATGTTTTCTATCATTATAACCCCATTGCAAAGCAAACATCGCTACTGAAACAGAGCGAAGAAAGAAGATGTTATCCTCCTGCACACCACCTTCTTTAATATGACAATTAAAGATTAGCATAAGTGTCTGTACTAAAATTTGTATAAGGTAAATTCGTGAACTGCCAATGGTTACGGTTCAGATTAAGACAGACATCAGCTGGCTAAACTCAATTTTGAAAATCTGATCATCAATGTTTCTCAGATTTAGGTTTAGGGATTGTTTTCGGAATCACTGACATGCAACAATCGGCAATTCTATTAATAGGTCAATAGTCAATAGCGCAAAGACCACAAAAAAAGCGCCGTATTTCTACAGCACTTCATTACATTAACCTTCCGTGAATGTCAGCCATTCCCCGTCATCGGCGATCCAGTTTTCAGCGT
>CADBQK010000251.1 GCA_902796775.1 uncultured Lachnospiraceae bacterium | reverse complement strand
CAGATCTTCCTCCTGACTGGGAGATAATCGGGATACATGGGGAAACCGGGAAAACCTCCTTGACTCACGCTGACATGCAGTGGTATCATAGTTTGGAAAAGCTATCATTAGGTAGCTTTTCTATGTAAAAAACATACACTGATCGGGAGCTAAAAGAGAGTTACTGTTGTTTTTGTATTAAACATACAAGAAGGAGACTATGAGATGAAAAGGAAAATATTGGGGTTACTATCATTTTCATTGACAGCGTTTATTTTCTTATTTGTACTGTTATCATTTGCTGGACCTGCATATGCTGCTTCCGGCGTAGCTGATAGAATTGCTGGAATTGCTAGTAGATATGGCAGTGATACATACTTTAGTTCAACGGGACAACCATGTGGGCCAGGGCAAACAAATGGTTACTGTACATATTGCCAGTTGGCTGTGATGGATCCAACTGCAGCTTCCGTATGCGGAAACGGTGATTCCTGCAATGCATTTGCAAAATATGTTTTTTATAATACTTTTGGACTTAATCCACGAAGCTGTCCATCTGTCACAACATCAGATATTAACTCTGTTGCTGTAATTGGCGATTTTATCGAGTGCTTTAATTCTGCAGGTGACAGCAATCCAAGCCACTATTGCATATATATGGGATCGGCTGGAGGTAACTCCTTTTATGCGTATGAATCGAATGTCGAAACGAAGAATCTTCCACAGGAGAATCTTGTAAAGTATAATTCCTTGCATAATGGCGGTACTGGTGGAGGATATTTTTTGTGGGCGAAGTATCGCGTTTATCATGCAACAAATTGGAATGAAATCAATGGATCTGCTTATTGTGGATTTGATTACCCAACTGCTGGACAGACTATCGACCAAAGAACATTTCTGTTTCAGGGATGGGTGAGAAGCGAAAAGACCATTACAAATATTAACTGCAGTATTAATGATGGCGCCAGCTATCATAAAGCAGCTCTGTACAAAAGGACAGATGTTCCGGATGCTACCGCTTTCACGCTTGAGATTTCATCAGACGTATTAAATTCTGGAACAAATTATGTTTCTGTATGTGTTGATTATTCAGATGGATCAGCAGAAACAGTGGCAAGGAGACAGGTCACAAAGTCGAATATATTACCTATAGGTACTTTGGATGATTCTCATGGCGGCAATGGGACTATTTATGTAAAAGGCTGGGCCTTTGATCAGGATGCAAAAGGAACCTCCATACCGGTAGATGTTTATGTTGGAGCCCCCGCTTCCGAAGGGGAGGGTCATAGAATATATGCGAATCAGTTAAGAGGGGATGTAAATAATGATTATGGGTTGACAGGAAATCATGGATTTGAGATCACATTTAGCACCCAAAAAACAGGATCTCAAAAGATTTATCTCTATGCGATAAATACACCCGAAGGTCATAACCCTCAAATTGGTGAAGCAACAGTCAATATTACTTCAGATAGTGAAGCGCCCACGGTTTCTGATGTGCAGGTAACAGATATTTCATCTTCAGGATATACGGTTTCCTGCAAAGTGACAGATTCAGGCTCTGGGGTCAACAGAGTACAGTTTCCTACTTGGACAGAGTTGAATGGTCAGGATGATTTGGCCGCAGATTGGGAAACAAACAGTGCGATTTCAGGCACAAAAAGCGGTGATACATATACATTCCGGGTGAATGTTTCTGATCATAACTATGAGAGCGGCGTTTACTGGACAGATATATATGCTTGGGATAACTCAGGAAATAAATCCGGCAATGCCGCACATAAGAGTGTTACTGTACCGGAACCAGATTCTGAGAAGCCTGTCATCAGCAACATGAAGGTTGTCAGTCAGACCGACAGTCAAACCATAATCGAAGCGGATGTGCAGGATAATGTAGGATTGGACACAAGCAGGTGTAAAGTTTATGCTTCCAATGTAACCGGGAAATATTTTACTACAACCGTTACGACAGAAATAAGTACCGAATGGATCTCGAATAACAAGATCCGAATAACCGTAGGCAAAACGATAAGTGATTCCGTTAGGGTAAGCCTATCTGTATATGATACATCCGGTAATATATCAAAAGAAGAAAAAGTAGATTATGAAGGACCTGCTAAGAAGTATATTTCCCTCAAACCGGGAGATACCATGTCATGGTCTGATTTTGCCACTGCAAATGTGGTGACGGATGAATCATACTCAGATAGATCGGATTATGGCACCGTATTGCAAAATAACGGTGATGGAACTTTTACTGCGCTTGAGGCGGGCAAATGTGTACTTTTATTTAAACTTGTCAATAGTGCGACAGGTAATAAAGAAGAGGGCTGTGTTGTTACTGTTAAGGAGTCAGTATCGGATAAACCGGTTGTTGCTGTGGGAGATGCATCAGGAAAGCCGGGGAGCACAATCGAAGTACCTGTAACCATAAACCAGAACACAGGTATTGCCGGCTTCTCTTTTGATGTGAATTATGACAGCACAAAACTGACGCTGAAAGGGGTCACCGCAGGCAGTGTTCTGACCACCGGAGATGTAAGTGTAAATGAAAATGTCATAAACTGGTATGTATCTGACAATATTACAGGCAGCGGTACGATCCTTAATCTGAGCTTTGAGGTCAAGGCAGATGCAGCAGAAGGTTCCACACCGGTCAGCATTTCCCTGCATGAAGGGAAGCAGAATCTGGTGGATGAGGATTCCAATTATGTCGAAGCAGTTTATCAGGCCGGTTCTGTAAATATTGTTAACGGGATCCTTGGCGATGTGACGGGGGACGGAGATATTACGATCGCCGATGTGGTGAAGCTGAATCGTGTCGTACTTGGAAAGGTAACTCTTGATGCCGGCCTGCAGGTATGGGGAGATGTCACTGGTGATGGGGACATTACGATTGCCGATGTGGTCAGACTGAATCGGCATGTGCTGGGAAAGATTAATATATTTGAAGAGAGTTCCGGAAGTAAGAGCCCCAAAAAGGCTCTCAGGAAAGCAGCCGGAACAGGTGTAAAGATCTCAGTAGATAATGTCGAGGCTAACAAAGGATCACAGATATCTGTACCTGTCCGCCTGACCGGTAATACCGGCATTGCGGGTTTTGCCTTTACAGTTTCTCTTCCGGAGGGATATACTCTGGATTCGATAACGAATGATAAGCTTTTATCAGAAGGCATGTTTTCTGTCGAAGGGAATGTTTGTACCTGGTTTACCGGAGATAATATGACAGGCGATGGAGTATTGATGCTCCTTCAGATCAGTATTGCGGATGATGCTAAGACCGGCAAGATCTCTGTAGCTCTTAAGGATGGGAAACTGAGTAACCTTTCAGACGAGAATGCAGCCCCGGTATCTGCAGAATTCATAGAAGGTACAGTTACGATCGTTCTGACTGACCAGGAAGCAGCGGATGCAGCAGCCGCAGTCATCAATGCGATGGATGCAGGCGATGAGGCAAGTGTGGCGGCAGCCAGGGCAGCGTATGATGCACTGACCGATGCGCAGAAAGCACTTGTTGATGCAGATGTCCTTAAGAAGCTGACAGATGCTGAGGACGCAATCCAGAAAGAGAAGGACGATCAGGCGGCAGCAGCTGCAGTACTCGATGCCATCAATGCAATGGATGCAGACGACAAGGCTAGTGTAGCAGCAGTCAGGGCAGCGTATGATGCACTGACCGATGCGCAGAAAGCACTTGTTGATACAGCAGCCCTGAAGACACTGACCGATGCGGAAGCCGCAATCCATGCAGCAGATCAGACAGCAGCAAATACAGCAGCCGATGCCATCAATGCGATGGATGCAGACAACAAGGCAAGTGTAGTGGCAGCCAGGGCAGCGTATGATGCACTGGACGATGAGCAGAAAGCACTTGTTGATGCAGATGTTCTTAAGAAGCTGACAGATGCTGAGGATGCGATCAAGGCGGCAGAGCAGAAAGAAGCGGCAGACAAGGCAGCGGCAGACAAGGTAAAATCCCTGATTAACAAGGCAAGTGTTTCTAATCCGTCAAGCGTACAGAGTGCAAGAAATGCATATGATAAACTGACAGATGACCAGAAGGCTCTGGTCGGTCAGGATATGCTGAAGAAACTTGAGAATGCAGAACAGAAAGTAAAGGAAGCCGAAGAAGCCAAGGAAGCCGAAGAAGCCAGAAAAGCCGAAGAGGCCAGAAAAGCAAAAGCCGAAGAAGCTAGAAAAGCTGAAGAGGCTAAAGAAGCAAAGAAGGCAGAAGAAGTCAAGAAAGCAAATCAGGCAGCAGCAGATAAGGTTTCTGCTGTGATCAACGCTCTTCCTGAAGTTGTTTCCGCTGACGATGAAACAGCCGTTTCTGAAGCTCGTAAAGCATATAATAAGCTTACAGATGCCCAGAAAAAGCTGGTACCTTCGAAGGTAGTTGAAAAACTGAAGTCCGCAGAAAAGAGTGTCGCTGAAGCAGCTGCTGAAGAAAGCAAGCCGCGTATGGTTAAAGTCGGTAAGGTCTATACTGTCAGGAAAATGAAGTATAAAGTGACCAGAAACGATAATGACACAGATGCGGCAGTAACACTGGTCGGAACCACGATTAAGAAATCAAAGCTGAAGAAGCTTACGATTCCAGACAGAGTTAGGATCGAAGGTGAAGATTTCTGGGTTACCGGTATTGGGGCGAATGCGTTCAAAGGCTGCAAGAAATTGAAAAAGGTAACTCTTCCTCTTTTCCTGGAGTCAATTGGGAAAAATGCTTTTTACAAGGACAAGAAGCTGAAGACCATCACAAGCCGTTCTTTCTTCCTGAAAAAGGTTGGCAAGAATGCAATTAAAGGAATCTACAAGAAGGCTGTCATTAAAGCTCCATATGATGACACAGGCGATATGTCCAAAATTCACAAGAAACTCTTTAAGAAGAAGACCGGATTTACAAAGAAAATGAAGATTAAAAAGTATCCATTTAAAATGTAAATCTGTCTGGATCAGATCATTTTATGTAGATTTTCAGCTTAAAAACTCTGACAAAAGTCAGAATTAAAACGATACCCCGCAGGTAAGGATTGGCCTGCGGGGTACTTTTTTCAAGTCATTCCATATTTAATATAAAGAGCATTACGAAAATCAGAATTTGATACGCCAGCTTTTTTACACGCGGACTTTCTATGACAATGGTCTGTTCCGAAGTCTATAACATGATGTATGAACCGGACAGCAATATCGGAAAGACAATAAAAATGGACGGGATCTCCAAAGTTTATCATGACGAAAACACAGGTAAAAAACTATTATGTCTGTATTATAAGCGGCGCAACAGTCTGCTGTTCACAGGGTATGGAATTCGTCCTGACAAAGGCCTGCTCATATCCGGATGACTATCATGAGGAAGGCAGAAAGTTCATGGTAACAGGAGATTTGATACATAAACAGAAGGGAGTATCAATATAGTACTTTGCGGAATGCCTTACTGGATTAGCTGGCTTAGAGGCCAATATCAGACATACTCCTGCATCAGCAAACAACGCCCTGCAAGATACTGCCTTCGGTTTTTTTTACAGGGTGGTTTACCCTCCAGGCTGACTGCCTGCTGAGCCTAAGTGATGCGTGTCTCCACTCCAAAAGCCTCATGAACGGCTGATCCGCTTTGGTCTGCTGGCAATATGAAGAGAGGTTCATAACGAAGCATTTTTATTTGCATTCTCTGTGCTCTTTCCGTATAATGGGCTTGTATCCGGTTTTAAAGGTGGTTTT